>NZ_JAZHLI010000190.1:0-1424 GCF_036549475.1 Aurantimonas sp. A2-1-M11
ATGCAGAAGGACGGCTCAAAGGAATCCTTGAAGGGGAAATTCCAAAGGGCAGGCTGGGACAATGCATTCCTCTCTCGCCTGCTCAGCCTGTTCTGAAATGCGATTGCCCTGGTCCCGAAGTTGAAGTGGGTGGTGCTGGGGTTGTTGTAGATGCATAGTGGCAAGTCGGTCGCCGCGGCGATTGCACGAAAATGCTCGTAGGCCTCGTCCTGCGTGAGCGGCGTGTAAGAGACGGGTGCCAGGAGGAGCGCGTCCGCTCTTTCGGCCTCTGCGTCCCGCGCGAGTTCCTGAGCCTGGTCGGTGCGCAGAGCTCCAATCCCGACTATAAGCGGCACCCGTCCGCCCATGCATTCGGATGCCGCCGCGATGGCACGCCGCCGCTCTTCTCGGGTCAGGTAGGCATAAATGCCTGTCGAGCCGAGGAGGCCAAGCAAATCCACGCCAGCGTCAAGCACGCGCTCCAGCAAGCGGGCAAGTGTCTCGGTATCGACCCGGCCCTGCTCGCTCGCCGGGGTAAGCGGGAAGGCGGAGAGGCCGTGGAAGGGAGAGGTATGCAACATCGTCGGCTTCTTATTCACGATCAACTGGAGATGAGCAGGCATATGTGGCCCGATCCCGGAGGCGGCATCCCCATTCTGTCAAATCCGCCGCCATCTAGAAAAGGCGATGCCTGTAATCATCGCAGATTATGAAGTAACGGACGCTATATCGCTGTCATCCTACATTCAAACGCTCCAACGTTAGAGTCGATTCATCAGAGCTCCCGATCGCAAACGATCATATAAATACGGCAGACGTCGCTTTCGGTCGGCATCCTCCAAGGAGACTACGTCTCCAAGCAGGCAGGCCAGCGCATCGCTGATTTCAGCAATTACGGCAGCGCTATGCAGCGGGAGCGCAACCAGCGCGCAGTCGAGTAAAATATCACCCAGCCGATCCAGCGTCGCGAGGTTCAGGTCATGCGCCGCACGAGTGAGCCAGTCTTCATCGATCTGCGGATGGGATTGCAAGAATAAGCTCGCGTGCAGAAAGTCGGTGATCGCCAGCTCCGCATCTTCCCAGCGATTGCCAACCAGCCGATCCAAAACGGGGCGCAAAGTCGAATCCGCGCGAATGCGTTCGCTGAATTCACGCGCGAGCGCATCGAGATCGGAGTCGTCAAAATAGATCGATGGGGCAAAGGACGAGCAAGGCATACTGAAAGGCGCCTTCAACGACGGCCGCTAAAACAATAACGCAATGCGTAACGCAGTTAGCCAACATGCGACTTGCGTCCGATCAAATTTCTCGGCGATCGCACGATTACAGCCCTTAGTCCGCCCTGAATAATGGCTAAGCCGTTGAAGCGACGCACCCGGAAAGACGTTTGGACGTATGCGGTTTCGCCGTTTTTGGCTGGCTTGCTTGCAGGAACCAGACAAGCC
>NZ_JAZHLI010000191.1:0-1407 GCF_036549475.1 Aurantimonas sp. A2-1-M11
GGGGTCGTATAGATGCGGGCGCCGGTATCCCAACCCCGCTCGAGAGCGATGTCCCAGGGAAGCCACATGGTTTGCAGGGCGGAAAGCAGGAGGGTCGCGCCCTCGCGCGTGACTGCGTAGCAGGCGGCCGAACCTTGCGGGCCGTGGATGCAGCGGCCGTAACTGGCAAGCCCGTCGCCGCCGTGGGACACGAAGCCGCGAATGCGATGATTGGCGAGCTTGAGGACATGCAGGTCCGGCCGGTGACCGAGAACCGCCGTGACGGCGGCGGGCGCTTCCGGCTTCACAGTGATGTCGTCCTCGCAGATCACGGCGACCGGCTCGCCGGATGCGATCACCGCCTGCAGCGCGGCCAGATGGCTGCGGTAGCAGCCATATTCGCCCGGCAGGATCGTCCGCCCATGGCTGCGTGCAAAACGGCGATGATCGACGTCAAGCCAGTCATTCACCGGGACCGCGGCGCCATCGACGCCGGGAACCCGCGTCACCTCGACACCGGCATCTGCGGCCGAAACTTCGATATCCTGCCACCGCTCGGTCGATCGGTCGAGATTGATCACGAAAAACCGCAGTGCCTTCGACCTCGATAATGTGCCGGAACGCGGCGCAAGGCCGAACAGCGTGTCTGCTCATGCCGCTGCATCCGGGGCTCGTTAAATTGCAGGAGGCGAGAAGGGGGGAACCCTTCGCCAGGAAGCGTGCACCTGGAAAAGCAGATTCCGCCCGGGGAATCCAGAATATGTCCGCAGGAATCGTGGCAGCGGAGAGGCCTTGAGATTGGCGGATCTACCAGCGAGTAAAGCACTGGAGCCAAACCTAACGCCCTTCGCAGCTAGCCTGCCGAAGGTTGGCACTCGCCCAGGTGCGGACCTCGCATGCGAAATCGTCCAGGAAGACGCACAACGGCGGCGCGAAGTCCGTGCTGTCATGGCGCTGGAATTCGCGGGTCGCGACTTGGCCCATCCATCGCGTAAAGATTGCGGATATTTCGCTGGAGAGCATGGGGGGGCCATCCGTCGAGAAGTGCAACCGATGTGGCGTTTCGGTCACCACAGCAGCAGTGTCCTGGGCTAACCGGATGGTCTCAAGCGCACAGAGTGCCCGACATGCAGAATCAATCAGCAGAGACTGAAAACATCCGTCAGAAGCCGCCGCTCAATCCCGAGGATCAGCACGATCCCTTTGTTAGCCGTCGGTCGCGATCCAACGATGAACGCAGCTGGGATCGCGGTGCTACGGGAGACATGCGCGGATAGACACACTCACGTCGCGGGTGGTTGGGGAAAACCGTAAATAGTTCGCCCTGAAAAACCCTTGGATGCCCTGTGCTTCAGGGATTCCCATCGGGTTTGAAGTATTGGAGAATGCCGGAAACCGATCCTGACCCGATTGATTTCCGGTGTTTTT
>NZ_JAZHLI010000192.1:0-1356 GCF_036549475.1 Aurantimonas sp. A2-1-M11
CCACCGCGGGTCATCAGAGCCCAAGCGATACGAGCGATCTTGTTCGCCAGCGCGACCGCGACCAGCATCTTCGGCTTTCGCGCCAGCATACGCGCGAGCCACGAACCATCGGGCGCTCCTCGCCGCGCCGCCAGTTGAACCACGGACATGGCGCCCATGATCAGAAGGCGCCGCAAATCACGCTGACCCATCTTCGATGTTTTGCCCAGCCGCGTTTTGCCGCCAGTAGAGTTCTGCCTGGGCGTAAGCCCCAACCAGGCGGCAAAATCGCGCCCTTTCAGCAATCCAGTCGGACTTGTGGCGATGTCCGTTGCCGCGTGGACCGGGACGGCAGAAACGACGCTGATCAAAAAGAACGATCCGGCAGTTGCAAAAAGGCGGCCGTCGCGACTTGTTCGGAAGTTGAGGAAAGCAAAGGCGGCGCCTTTGAAGACGAAAGCCGGGTCGTCCTAATGCGTTGAAACGCGATGCTGAGCCGAACAGCGCGGGGAGCAAAAGCGAACGCGCCGTGACTTCGGCGTGAAGTCGGTGCCGCACCATTCGCAGGGCTTGGGCTGGATCAGATAGACGCTATTCCAGCACGCCTTTGAGCAGTACCGCTTGCCGGGGCCGCTGGCGTGGTAAGGTTCGCCACACGCCTCGCACCCTCGCACGGCTTCATGATCTTGCGTTGCGCGCCCTTCGTTTTCGATGCGCAGCTTTGCGAGCAATGGGCGATGTCGTCGACGATGTTACGCGGGATGAATCGGTTGGCCTTATATTCGACCTCCAGCTTGTAACCGAACCGGACCGAGAAAAGCTCTTGCTCACTTTCCGGCAAGCCCTGCAGAAACCCGACGTCGAACTGAAGAGCAGTTCGCGCCTGATCCCGGTTGCGGGCGGCGCGGATGATCTCGCGCTTCGGCTGCGCATCCGTCACGCCCATGACGCTGCCGAGCGCTCGCCCGAATTATGCATCATGGTTGGCGGGCCTAGCCCAAGCCTCTGATCCGGCGTAGTTTTTGGGTGCTGACGCCAAAAACATCAGATCGGAGAGGCCATGCCCGCCAAGGAGGAGACTACACCGCCGCTGCCGGGCCTGTCACCGGTGAACGGCAAGGTGGTGACCGCCCGTTTCGACGGCGGCTCGCTGTCCTCGGACGCCGGGTTACTGGCGCTGCGCGAGGTCGAGCGGCGGCTCGACGTGGCCGGCAAGCTCGCGGCCTGCATCGACGACCCCCGCGATCCCGCCCGCACCCTGCATAGCGCCGCCGACATCCTGCGCTTCCGCATGCTGATGATCGCGGCGGGCTACGAGGACGGCATCGACGCCAACGCCCTGCGCGCCGACCCGGTGTTCAAGATGGCGCTGGAGCG
>NZ_JAZHLI010000193.1:0-1349 GCF_036549475.1 Aurantimonas sp. A2-1-M11
GACCATTCGCACGACAAGCCCGGGACATTGCCGCGGTTCGATGCGCCCGTGCCACCCGGCGCCGCGCAACATGCGCTCGCGCTTCAGGACCACACCCGGGGCGGTGTCCCTTCCACCCTCGATCGACCGCCGAGACCGTCCGACACCGCGTGATCACACGCCGTCTCCATGACGGCATGGCACCTTACGGACAATCGGAACCAACCATGCAAGACCCTTCCGTCGAAGGTCGTCTCGAGTCGCGCCACGTGATCCGGTCGACGCTTCGCACCCCCATGCTCGCGCTTCTCCTGGCGACGACATGGGGCACGACAGCTCTCGCGCACGGCGTTGCCGCCGGCGACCAGGGCTACATCCAGGAGATCACCGGGGTGAACCTCATCGCCTTCATGTATCTCGGCGCCAAGCACATGGCGACGGGCTACGACCACATCCTGTTCCTGCTCGGCGTGATCTTTTTCCTCTACCGGATGAAGGACATCGGCATCTACGTGACCCTCTTCGCGATCGGTCACTCCACGACGATGCTCCTCGGCGTCTATTTCGATGTGGGATTCAACAGCTACATCATCGACGCGATCATCGGCCTGTCGGTCGTCTACAAGGCGCTCGACAACATGGGGGCGTTCCAGCAATGGTTCGGCTTCCAGCCGAACACCAAGGCCGCGACGCTGATCTTCGGCTTCTTCCACGGGTTCGGTCTGTCGACCAAGATCCTCGAATACGACATCTCGCCGGACGGTCTGGTGCCGAACCTCCTCGCCTTCAATGTCGGCGTCGAGATCGGCCAGCTCCTCGCCCTTGGCGCGATCCTCATCGTCATGGGCTTCTCGCGCAGAACGCCGAGCTTCTTCCGACACGCCTACACCGCCAACGTCGTCATGATGGCCGCCGGATTCGTGCTCTTCGGCTATCAGGTCGCCGGCTATCTCGTCGCCTGACACCCCCTCAACTCAAGGATACCGACACATGTACAACACCGACATGCCCACCCGCGCCGAGCTTCCCACCACGCGGAAGCTCCTGCGCTCGACCGCCATCGCGGCTGTCACCGCCACCGCGATCCTCGTCGCGGTCGTCCTGCCCGCCGAGTACGGGATCGATCCGACCGGGGTCGGATCGGCGCTGAACCTTACGGAGATGGGCGAGATCAAGATGCAGCTCGCGGCCGAAGCCGAGGCCGATGCCGCCATGGACGCGGTAGCCCGTGCCGCCCCGGCGACCGGTGCCAACGCGGCGCCGCTTCCGCCTGCCGCCGTCGGCGTGGTTCCGCCTCCCGTCGCCCCGCTGGCTCCGCCCGCACCACCGGCCCCGCCCGCTCCGGAGCGGCAGTCCAGCATCCTCGGCGC
>NZ_JAZHLI010000194.1:0-1322 GCF_036549475.1 Aurantimonas sp. A2-1-M11
GCGAAGGTTTCGGGTCGCTGATCGCCACGCTGGCGTCGAGTCATGGCCGCAAAACGCCCAAACTCGATCAACCGCGTCTTCTCCTCGTGGAGCTTCAGACCGAACCTGGCCAAACGCTCCTTGAGTTCGCTCATCATCTGCTGCGCATCCGCCGCCTTCTCAAAGCCCATCACGAAGTCGTCGGCGTAGCGCACGATCGATACTCGACCGCGTGCATGCCGACTTCGCCATTGATGAACCCAGAGATCGAGGACGTAGTGCAGGAAGATGTTGGCCAGCAGCGGACTGATTCCCGCACCCTGCGGCGTTCCCCTGTCCGTCTCATGCCACTCGCCGCTCTCCAGGATGCCGGCTTCGAGCCATGACCGGATCAACCGGAGGACCCTTGGGTCGGCAACCCTGTGCGCCACCATTCGCAGCAACCACTCGTGGTCGACCGAGTCGAAGAAGCTGCGGATGTCGGCATCGAGCACCCAGTTCACACGCTGGCTCATGATCGCCGTGTGCAACGACGTCAGTGCCTGGTGCGGATTCCGCCCCGGCCGGAAGCCGTAGGAGAAACCGAGGAAGTCGGCCTCGTAGATGGCGCTCAGCACCTCGGCCACCGCACCCTGGACGATCTTGTCCTCCAGGCTCGGAACGCCGAGAGGCCTGCGTCCGCCATCGGCTTTCGGGATATAAACGCGCCGGACCGGATGTGGTCGGTAGCGCCCGGTGTGGACCCTCGCACATAGATCCCGAAGATTGTTCTCCAGATCGTGCTCGTAATCCGCCACCATGATCCCATCGACTCCCGCACTCGCCCGCCGCTTCTGACGCCAGAAAGCCCGTTCGAGGGCCTCGACGTCGACGTGATGCAGCAGGGCGGTAAACCGGGTCTGGACGGCCCCGCGGGCCGCCGCGTTCACCCGTGCGAGCCCGGATGGAGGGGTGACCCGGCTCAGTGTCCGGCCCCTCTCCTGCTCGCCAGGGATCCTTCCGGGCTGGCCCCTTCCCTCGGCGCGTCTCGTTTCCTTCAACGGCGTCATCGGTACTACGAACCAGTCCGACTCCCGACCTCAGCTCGGATGGCAGCTCCGGCATAGCCTCGCCTCCATCCCCCGCCGCAGACCAATCCGGCGGACCCGGTCGGGCCTCTCATGTTCCGATGAATGCTATTCATGCGTGATGCGGCCTTCGACCCCGGCGAAGCGACACCATCTCGCGTAGCGATGGCGCACATGCTGCCTTCGTGAACGGGAACACACTCGGCCTTCGCGATCTTCCACATTTCGAGGCTCAATCCCGCACCCCACATGACCCCTGTCTACACTTCAGACCCC
>NZ_JAZHLI010000195.1:0-1276 GCF_036549475.1 Aurantimonas sp. A2-1-M11
CAGACGCCGGAGGGTGGCCGGTTATTGATCGGAATGCTGGCCGGCTTCATCCCGGAATGGTGGCCGACTTCAAATCGGAATACCCGGCCGGTTTGAATCGGAATCCGCAGCTTATCTCGACGGCGGCTGGTCGACGCCGAATTTGCAAGCCTTTATGGATCTCTTCCACGTCGCCGGCGACGACATCTACGACGGTTTTTCAGGCATGGGCCTGCTCCGGCTATTCGAGAGGGCGCGCCACAAGTTCCGCGGCAACACGCGGCGGCAGGCGCGGCGCAATGTTGCCGCCCACTACGACCTCGGCAACGAATTCTACCGGCTCTGGCTCGATGAGACGATGACTTATTCGTCGGCGAGGTTCACAACCGGCCGAGAGAGCCTGGAGGCGGCACAAACCGCTAAGTACGCAAGCCTGATCGACGAGATGGGCGCCGAACCAGGAGACCACGTGCTGGAGATCGGCTGCGGCTGGGGAGGCTTCGCCGAATACGCAGCCACCGACCGCGGGCTGCGTGTCACGGGGCTGACCATCTCCCGGTCACAGCACGCCTACGCCCAGGAGCGGATCCAGCGCGCCGGCCTCGACGATCGGGTTGAGATCAAGCTCCAGGACTACCGCGACGAACGTGGCCGCTACGACGGCATCGCCTCAATCGAGATGTTCGAGGCAGTGGGGGAGCGGTACTGGCCGGTCTACTTCGACACCCTTCGCGAACGGCTGAACCCGGGACGCCACGCGACGTTGCAGATCATCACCGTTCAGGACAGCCGGTGGGAGACCTATCGCCGCAACGTAGACTTTATTCAAAAGTACATCTTCCCTGGAGGCATGCTGCCCTCGCGCAACGCGCTCCTGTTCGAGCTCGAGCGTGCTGGCCTCCGGTTTGTCCGGTCGATCGAGTTTGGCGAGAGCTACAGCCAGACGCTTCGCCGCTGGCACGGGAGGTTCAACGCGCGATGGGACGAGATTGCCGATCTGGGTTTCGACGACCGGTTCCGGCGAATGTGGAACTTCTATCTCACCTCTTGCGCCGCGACCTTCGCGAGCGGGAACTGCGACGTCACGCAGATCACCGTTGAGCGGCGGACTTGACGCACCGATCGCGCACGGACGATCCCGTTCCGCGTTTGCGACGAGTTCCTGACGTTTGCCGCTTGTCTGGACTAGTGGATTGACCGGAACGAAAGAGTCCGGTGTGGGATTCACATCGGTGTGCTCGCATGCGAGTCTGCTGCATGCGCACAGGGGTTACCATTTCGGTCTCCGCCGCCGATC
>NZ_JAZHLI010000196.1:0-1244 GCF_036549475.1 Aurantimonas sp. A2-1-M11
TCTTTCTTCATGGCGTTGCTCTCCGAAGTGGATTCGACACCCCGAGCCTACCGGCTCAAGGCGGGCAACGCCGCCACTTCAGAAGTTCAACATCGATCGGGACATCCCCCATGATGATGCCAAAGGTGCATGGCAGATGGCTGAGCACACTCGGAATATCGCCGAAAATATCAATGATCATGAAGGCCAAATGCATTGGGCTCGGGTCGTGCAAGCACTCGAACGGCAGACCGGCTATAGGCCTCCACTCGAAACCTTAGAGCAGATTTCGGCGGAGTAGCCGCTGCATCACTTCTCCTCTCGACCAGGGCTATGCCACCTGTCCGGTCAAAAAGGGGTGCGCTCCAGATCCGCAGCGCGCCTTCTCAGAGCATACTTTGAGCGAGGAGCCAGTGACGGCAGCTTGCCTGAGAACGACGTGGCACCAGTGCCCATCCCGCCGAAAATTTCCGAGTCTTGAGACCTGCGCAGAGGCGCTTCAATCCGGGGAGTTGCGTGATGCCATTCCGTTGTCGAGCACTTGCCGGCGATCAAGCCGATCCCTTCGGACGTTGATTCGAACGGCCCACTCCCGCACGATCGGCACGATGCGGTCATCGGCAGCGATAAGGAATGCGCCACTGGAAAATCCCAATAGGCTCACTTTTGAGGATACGACAAGTGGGCCTGATTTGGCTCAGATAGTTGCGTGCTGCGAGTTCGTATGGGAACGCTTTCAGCCGAGTTTGGCTGACGGAGGAGACTGAGCCAAGTGCAGGTTTGCGAGCCGAAATCGCGGTGCCTACATTCGGTGTAATCAGGAGCCGATTTGATGCCGGACTGTCGAATACCCAATAGGTACCGCCCGCAGCTCGGATAGACATGGAACGCGCACCAAGCAATGGGTTCTGCGTGGGCATCTCCCGAGGAGGGGCATCGTATGCGAGAGCTACTTCCTGCGTGGACTGTTCGCATCCAGTTACAGCCAGGAGTGTCCCGGTGACGACGAGTGCACAAAATGCTCGCTTCGGCACGGAGAAGTCGACAGCCGTGGCGGATCTTGGTAGCCGCATCGATCGCAATCCCATTATGTGGTCGGATACCCTAAAAGCAGCGTGCCGACGCGCCCGAAAACAAGTTGAAAACGATGGACTAAGGATATCCGCATCGATAACTGCTACTCTTCCGGCTGTCTTGGCTTGATCGTGTAGTTCCATTCGGGATGGAAGGCGTCGCCGGTGATGTCGAGGCGGGCGAACTCGGCA
>NZ_JAZHLI010000198.1:0-1226 GCF_036549475.1 Aurantimonas sp. A2-1-M11
TCATCACCAGGCCGCTGCCATCAAAAACGAGGATCTTCAGGCGGTCGCCACGCTTCGAGCGAAAGACCACTGTCAGACCGCAATACGGGTCAAGCCCGAGCTCGTTCTGCACCGTCGCCGCAAGACCGTCGTGGCCGCGCCGAAAGTCCACCGGGCGCGTCGCGATCACGATCGGCATGTGCTGGCCCGGGACGATCACCGGCGCACCTCCAGGGCTCTGACAATCTCGGCAATGCGTCGCCCGCACACNGTCAGACCGCAATACGGGTCAAGCCCGAGCTCGTTCTGCACCGTCGCCGCAAGACCGTCGTGGCCGCGCCGAAAGTCCACCGGGCGCGTCGCGATCACGATCGGCATGTGCTGGCCCGGGACGATCACCGGCGCACCTCCAGGGCTCTGACAATCTCGGCAATGCGTCGCCCGCACACCTCCGGCGGCAGCCGGATGACAACATCACCGGCAACGATCTCAACCCGCTGTGCCGGCTCCTTCTCGGTCACCGCATCCGGCTCGCTCACCTGCAGCGGGACGAAGGCAGCCATCTGGGCACCGCACGCTTCCGGCAGCGCCAGCAACCCATCGCGCGCCGCCCGGCGCCATTGCGTCAGCTGCTGAGGCGCCACGCCGTGCCGGCGCGCCACATCATTGACCACGGCGCCCGGCCTGAAGCTCTCACCGACGATCCGGCCCTTCACATCATCCGGCCATCTGCGTCGGCCGGTGCGACCCGACACGACCTCCATTCGCCCGACGAAGCCGTCCCCGCCATCCGTATCCCGTTCGAACATCGCGCCCTCCAATCCAGGGAAANGCTGCGTCGGCCGGTGCGACCCGACACGACCTCCATTCGCCCGACGAAGCCGTCCCCGACATCCGTATCCCGTTCGAACATCGCGCCCTCCAATCCAGGGAAAGGGCGCCAGACTCGCAGACCGGGGAAGCCATCGAAAGCGTAAAGCCAATGGAGCTCAGGCCGCGCTTACGAAACGACGCGCGATAACGGCATCTATCGACGCTCCACAAGCTTCACCGCCGCAATCGACCTTGATTCTGTGTTGGATAACTTGCGTGAATGGGTGGCACTCTGGTTTGATATGTATCCATCCGGTGTGACTTGCGATTACCCATAAATCGGCGTGACTGCTGATCTGGCTCCGGGCCAAAGTTCTTGAATGGGAGGAATCGCTTGTGATTCCTGTGTGAGCACCTGTTGATTCGGAGGTGCT
>NZ_JAZHLI010000197.1:0-1226 GCF_036549475.1 Aurantimonas sp. A2-1-M11
TTGAGCGATGATCCGTTCGTTAGCCTGCCAGCCGTGGCACGCTGATCAATCCGGCTT
Organism: Aurantimonas sp. A2-1-M11; assembly: GCF_036549475.1. Lineage (NCBI taxonomy): Bacteria > Pseudomonadati > Pseudomonadota > Alphaproteobacteria > Hyphomicrobiales > Aurantimonadaceae > Aurantimonas > Aurantimonas sp. A2-1-M11. The sequence continues at coordinate 58 of NZ_JAZHLI010000197.1, forward strand.
GGCCGGAACCGCTCGGCCATCGCCGTCAGCTACACCACATGGTGGGACACTATCCGCACAGCTCTGCCGTCGTCCACTCGGTCGGCCGCAGGCCGCAGTGCGGGCCGAGCCTCAGGATCAGTCGGAGTTGCTCACCGGTCCGGCTCGCGAGAGACTCCGCTCGTTGAACGAGGGTATCGCGCGCAGCTTCGGTAATCGTCTTGGCGCGCCGGTGCCCGCATCGGACCGGCCCCTCTCCTCGCGGGATAAACGGCAAGGTCTCGCCCTGGTCGTTTCCAGGAACAAAGAGCGTACGGGCAACCTCCTCGACATCTTCCTCCGTCATTTCGCTGCGATTCCACAACACGCGCGCATGATGGAGGACTGCCGCCTTGTAGTTGCGATAGGACCCGTAGCGGATCTCAGGGGCCCGGCTTCGTACGTGCGACGCGACGTCGAAGATAGAAGGCTCACGCCCCAGAGCCCTGGCGGTCGAGACGGCCAGATACGTGTAGCGCGTGTCGTAGTCGTCGCTGGTCTTGCGAGACCGAGTTCGGATACGGCCGGCGAGGTCCGGGCGCGCCAGGCATAGGGGGTACGGACGACGACCGTGGTGATCATCTGAGCAATTGGGCATCCAGTCCTCCTATGTTACAAAGCGGGAGGACTATCGATGGGAAGGCTGAAAGTTAGAAGCAGCCCTCACACAACGAATGGGGGGTCAGGCCCGGGTGCCGCGGACTCTGCCTGCAGGAGCAGGAAGAGCCGGTTCGGATGTTCTATAAGTTGTGTTTCGGAATATTATACCGCTCTAGATTGCAGTTAAGTTGCCCCCGGGTCGGCGACGAGTTGCGGATCGGCGTTTGAAAATCCCAAACTCCTGTTACCACATGCCGGAGCCGTGTTTTCTCCGCGCGGAAAAGTGTTACGAATTTGGGCGATCGTGTTAAATTGCGGGGAGATTGCGTTAGCGGATCCCGAAGGAGGCGTTATGCGGTTTTCGCGGTGCTATTCGTAGCTTAATGATACTGTACCAAGGTTGCAGGGGACGCGGGACGGCACTCGGCAGCAGACAAAGCTAGTGGATTGACCGGAACGAAAGAGTCCGGTGTGGGATTCACATCGGTGTGCTCGCATGCGAGTCTGCTGCATGCGCACAGGGGTTACCATTTCGGTCTCCGCCGCCGATC
>NZ_JAZHLI010000199.1:0-1186 GCF_036549475.1 Aurantimonas sp. A2-1-M11
ATGGCCAAGAGCAAATTCGAGCGCAACAAGCCGCATGTGAACATCGGCACGATTGGTCACGTCGACCATGGCAAGACGTCGCTGACGGCGGCGATCACGAAGTATTTCGGCGAATACCGTGCGTATGACCAGATCGACGCGGCGCCGGAAGAGAAGGCACGCGGCATCACGATCTCGACGGCGCATGTGGAGTACGAGACGGAAGCGCGTCACTACGCCCATGTCGACTGCCCGGGCCATGCCGACTACGTGAAGAACATGATCACCGGCGCGGCGCAGATGGACGGCGCGATCCTGGTGGTGTCGGCGGCCGACGGCCCGATGCCCCAGACCCGCGAGCACATCCTCCTGGCGCGCCAGGTCGGCGTTCCGGCGATCGTGGTGTTCCTGAACAAGGTCGACCAGGTCGACGACGAGGAACTCCTGGAGCTGGTCGAGCTCGAGGTTCGCGAGCTGCTGTCGTCCTACGACTTCCCAGGCGACGACATTCCGATCATCAAGGGTTCGGCGCTGGCGGCGCTCGAGGATTCCGACAAGACCATCGGCGAGGACGCGGTCCGTCAGCTGATGAAGGAAGTCGACGCCTATATCCCGACGCCGGAGCGTCCGATCGACCAGCCATTCCTGATGCCGATCGAGGACGTGTTCTCGATCTCGGGCCGCGGCACGGTGGTGACCGGCCGCGTCGAGCGCGGCATCGTGAAGGTGGGCGAGGAAGTCGAGATCGTCGGCATCCGCGACACCAAGAAGACGACGGTGACGGGCGTCGAGATGTTCCGCAAGCTTCTGGACCAGGGCCAGGCGGGCGACAACATCGGCGCGCTGGTTCGCGGCGTGGACCGCGAGGGCGTCGAGCGCGGGCAGGTGCTGTGCAAGCCCGGTTCGGTGAAGCCGCACACGCGGTTCATGGCCGAGGCCTACATCCTGACGAAGGAGGAGGGCGGTCGCCACACGCCGTTCTTCACGAACTACCGTCCGCAGTTCTACTTCCGCACGACGGACGTGACGGGCGTGTGCACGCTGCCGGAGGGCACCGAGATGGTGATGCCGGGCGACAACGTGACGATGGACGTGACGCTGATCGTGCCGATCGCGATGGAAGAGAAGCTGCGCTTCGCCATCCGTGAAGGCGGCCGCACCGTCGGCGCCGGCATCGTCGCCTCGATCGTCGCGTAACGACGGAACG
>NZ_JAZHLI010000002.1:0-191610 GCF_036549475.1 Aurantimonas sp. A2-1-M11
GACGCCACGAAGGGTACCATGCGGGTAACTTCCGGGAAGAGCCGGGTGCGGGAAAGCCGCATGCCCGGATCTGTGAGGGCGAAGCCGAATAGCCGAGCTACTCGACCACGACCCCCACTGGCGCGAGATCTCGGCTGACCGGGAGATCGCAGCATGAAGAGCTTTCTCTACTCTCTCGATCGAAGCGATCCGATTCAAGACGCCGGCTACAGGGCAGGTCGGGGCTCTCTTATGATCGGCATGTCTGTCACCGACGCATATCGTGATGCCGTCGCCGCTATGGAGCGGCGGCTGCCGGCCGGGGCGGCGATCCCCGAGGCACTGGAACGCGAGATTGCCGCGCACCAAGAGCGCATCAGGCGCGGCGAAGGCCCAGCGATTGACAGGATTTTCGACTGCAATGTAGGGCGTGGACGATGATCGACGACAAGCTTTTTTCGACCTCGAAACCCTCCCGACATCATTGCGGACATCACCATGTCGGTGCCGCACCCAGCAACGATGAAGAATCCGGAGACGATCCAGCACTGGCGTGAAGAAGAGATGCCTGCGCTTCGTGAGCTGACTGGCCTCCACGTAAGGTGGCTGCCAAGATGATTATCACCCCCATTTATGTGGTTCGTTTCCCGATCGGTTGAGTGCGGGATTCAGGTCGCGTCCAACCTATATTCGGTGAGGTTGCGAATCAGCATCCAAGTGAGCGGGCGCTCAGCGAAAGCGGGGAATCGAACTGTGGTGCAATACGACGAGGACAGTGGACCTAAACTCTCGGAGGAAACGGCGGATGGTCGCGGTTTTCGAGCAGTCCATACCCACAGAAGCTGGACGCCAATACCTGAGGCGCATCGTCTCGAGAACCCGACACGACCGATTGATACGGCCTTATCGACGCGGTTGCAGGAAGAGAAGGCCAGGCGAATCGCTCAGGAAGAAAGAGATCACGCCATTGCGGAATATTGGGACAATCGCCTGAGGGTCGCAAAAGCGGGTGGAGATGTATCCTCTTGCGGTCCGCGCCCTCCCTTTCCTACAAACCCAGGGATCCATTCCTTCCGGGATGAAGCGACAGAGGCTCAGCCCACATTGCCGGAAGCATCGCCGGCCTGCCCTGCAAGGCCCGAGTTGATGCATCAGGCCGAGATCGAAGATCGCCAAGCCCCGGCAGTTTCGGGATCTATCGAGGAAGCACCGCCCGTCCAGGGGCGTTTGAAACAACTCTCCCGCAAGCTCCTTCGGCTTTTCGGGATGCAGTGAGCCGACTGGCTCGGGTCAAACTTCGTTCAAGCTGAGCCGGTCCCGCTTATATTCTCGCTCAGTTCAGTCCCAACGCTTTGAAAGCGGCATCCACGGGATCCGAATAGAACGACGTTTGGAACTTGGTGAACAGTTCCGCCGGGATCGTCGGTATGTCCGCCGCGCTGGCCATGGGAATCAGAATTTTCTTCGCGCCGCTGTCGAAAGCCATCTGGAGCGATTCGGCGAGATCCTGCACTGGCACCACGCTACCGCCGAGGCTCATGTCTCCCAGGACCACCATCTGACCCTGCACCGGCTTCTTCAGGATGCCAGAGCAGAGAGCCACGAAGCCAGCCAGGGTGATAGCCGTCGGGGCACCAGCGTTGTGCAGCTCTACGGTGTGGACATGCACATCGTGGTCACTCGGACGACTGCTGGCGCTTATGCGGCTCGCGTTGGCCTTGAAGAAATCGAAGGCAATCCCGAGCGCCTCCTTGGCCTTCTGATTCGACCCGAGCCCCGACACGGTGAACTTCCCACTGCCGACGGTCGTCTGAACCTCGAGACGGTACAGGCTGCGGTGGCCGGACTTGGCTCCAGCGGCGATCGTATGAAGCGTCCCGGGGTTCATCTGGCTTTCCGGGATCAGCTTTCCGCCGCCTTGTTCGGGCACGCTCACGAAGGTCTCCTGCAGCGTCTCGTTATCGAGATAGGAGAAGTGGACGTCATAGAATTCCATGCCGCCGATCTTCTTCAGCTGCTCCTTCACCCGCCGGCGGGCTTCGAGGGCATATTCGAGGCATCGGCGGACAGCTTCCTTGTCGTAGTCGGCGCTGGGATGGAGAAGCTTCAAGAGCCCCGAGACCGTCCGACGGACCGCGATCGTGTCGCGCTGATTCAGATTGTTGCCGAGCTTGAAATAGCGGTCGATCGCGTCGGAGAAGTTTCTCTTCCGCATCTCCCTCATGAACTCGGCCAGGTAGTCGGTGATGAGGCCGAACCGGTTGGTGAAGAATTCCGGGCGCATCTTCGGAATTTCCCAACCGGGGATATAGGCGTGGAACCTATCGAAAAACGCGGAATCGATCATCGCCTCCGGGAACGGCGCCAGGAGGTGGCTGGTCTTCACCAGCGTATCGACGGGCTGGTTGATGTTGCCGACAAAGACCATGGATGCCGAACCGGCGACCGATTCACGCCCGCGAACAAAGCTGCCCGACGCCATGAAGTCCTTCATGATCTGGACGCCGTCCTTGTCCTTGAAGCTGATGCCGGCAACCTCGTCGAATGCGACGACGTCCCACATGCCGACGAGCCCCACGACACGGCTGGCCATGTTGTAGAAGAGATTCGCGACCGTGGTCTGGCCGCCCGACACCAGGATGCTGTTCGGACTGCATTCCTTGTAGACGTGGCTTTTCCCGGTGCCACGGGGGCCCAGTTCGCAGCAATTGTAGTTATTCTCGACGAACGGGATTAGCCGGGCAAGAAGGTGCCATTTCACCCGGTTCTCGAAGTTCGACGGCTCCATGCCCGTCGATCGAAGAAGGACGTCGAGCCACTGCTCCTCTGTGAAATTGGACCGCCCTGAGAGAAGCTCCGGCATGTCCATGTTCGGCATCTGAATCGGCTTGAGGTCCGAAATCGAGAATGGCGAAGCTTTTGAACCCTCCTCGTAGAGGTAATGCATCGTGACGATGCACCATATGCCTCCGGAAAGAAGCTTCTCGAACCTGCGGACGTCGCTGCTCGCGATGAAGGCATCCTTCACTCCAAGGTTCGACAGGAGCGCCTCATAGCGGTCCCGCTTCTCGTTCAACCGGACGGTCACCTTGTCGATGACCTTGAAGCTTCCCCGCTCCTTGATCGTCGATTTGATCTTCTCGGCCTCGTCCGGCCGGACATAGTTTTCGGAAAGGATGCGCTTCACGCTCTCCAGGCCATCGCGGATTGTGGCGTCGTCGTCCGATGCGCAATACATGCCCAGGAGGTACTCCAGGACATAGACAGGAACGTTTGCGCCTTCCTTCAGAAGCTTGGTCAGGTCTTTCCGGACCACCTTGCCGCCGAAATGACGAACGACGAGATCGTCGACCTCAGTCGAAGTCGCGGGCAATGGCGAGATCGATAACGACATCCTGACTCAACTCCTCAACCTTGGTTTCGGCATTCCGAACGACGAGGCGATACTGCTGTGATTTATCGAAGGCCAAACCCGACAGGCTGAGCCGAACGGTCTGCTTCCAGTCCTCCGACATCGATGAGGTCCGGCTATCAAACGTCACTCGCTGAATGTCCGAAACGGGACCATCTGGACCAGCGATCGCTACGGTCACCGTTATGGGACGGACGCGGTCGGAGATGGGTTCAGTCTGCATGAGGTCAAAACTGCGCCGCGGTGTGGTGATACGGAGGTTTGTCCCGAGCGCCGCGATCTTGACAGGTCGCGCCTTCACGTCGTTTGCATCGCGGTCTTTCGTATACCCGATCCGCATGACAGGGACGCAGATCTCCTGAAGCATCGCGCCACCATGGAGGAACCGTGCTCCGCCCATGAAGTGGAAACGGGAAGTGCCCTTCGGAACCCAGAACTCTGTCTCATCCCGAACGTTTGACGTGCGGGACAGCGGCGCAGCCCATGCCCCGGGATGCGAACCGAGCTTCGTCCCGACATAATAGCGCTTTTTTGCCAGGACGACGCCGTCCGGCTTGTCCTCAACCACGTTCTTGTCGACGCTGGTTGGGGGGCTTTCCTGATAGAGAAAGCCATGGTCGGCGGTAACGAAGAGATTTGTCCCGTTCAGACTGCCCAGGATGCGAATTGCCAACGAGGCGATGTCATCGATGGTCCGGCGAACCGCGTCAAAGGCCTTCTCTTCGTCGGCTCCATCGGCGGTCTTATCAATATGGTTGTGGTAGACATAGACGACCTTGTGAGATTTCAGGAACCGGCGTCCTTCATCGACCGACATGGCACGAAGTTCGTCCGCGCCGATCACCCCGCCGGCGTGCTTCGCCAGAATTTCGCCCCGGTTCTTCATCCCGCTGGAGGACTTCCCGTCGACCATCACAGTCCCACCCAGGAACCCGAGATCCTTGTGGGGCAGCAGAGACGCCATACCGAGCGCGGTGAATGACGGGAGAACGCCGAGCTGGGTCGTGAGCTTCGCTTCCATCCGGTCGCGTCCGTTGATCTGGTCGGCAAGCTCCTTGGCCGCCTCGAAGCGGAATGCATCGCTTATCAGGACGATGGCGCGTCGGTCATCATCGCGAACGATCGGAGCGATGTTCCGCTCATAGAAACGCGACATGCTCGGAACGCCCGGCACTTCCCATTTGGAACCGATCATCTCGCTGGCGAACGGGCTCCAGGCGATGGCCAGTGGCGACACATACCCATTCCCATAGACGTCTTCGACCTTCTGCCGGAGCGTCTTCAGGATGTCCCATCCCTGGTTCTCGACCCGGTCAGCCGCCTCGCAGAAATGCCGATATAGCTGATCGAACCGGTACAGATCCGTCTGGTAGGCTTCCCAGAAATCCTCTGCGGTCGAAAACGAGAATCCTGAAGCGTAGGCGCCTCGGAGACTGAAAAGACGGGCGGCGTACTCCAGCGCGTCATAGGTTCGCGCATAGGCCTTCCGCAGAGCCGTGCCTCCCAAGGCCTCGTTGGCCCAATAGCCATCCTTTCGGCGGCGGCAAAGGGATACGACTTCATCGACGTCGACCGCCGTATCCGTGTCGATGATCCGATCGCGGAGGCCAGACACCAGTCGCCGTTCGACCAGGGAGAAAGTTCGCGTGTCCTCCAGATACTCGGGATCGACCGAGACGATGTGATCTTTCAGCTTGATCGCCTTGGCGACTGCATCCGAAAGCCGATCAAAGCTCAAATGCCGCGAATGGCTATCCTGCCATCGAGCCAAGCAGACAGCGGTGTTCGAAGCGCCTGTGCCGCGCAGCTTCAGATGTTCAAGTGCCTTGGGTGACTTCCCGTTAAGCTTGCGCGTGAAATCGGTGACGAGCAGACGAAGAAGAAGATTCCCGAGTGTTGGTCGGGGATCGTCGTAACCGAACATGGCCCGGACCTGCTCCCAGAACGACGCCTCAACATCGTATTTCGCGAACTCCGCAAATACCTCCGGGGGACTGGAGATATCGGACTTGTCAGGAAAGGCATCAAAGATTGCGACCAGGATGCCGAAAAAATCCGCATTCTCCAACTTCAGGAGAGTGGCCATTATTTTTCGGTCGATCTCGACCTCATTGTCCTTCGCGGTCACAAGCCGCTTGAACCGAGCCAACCGGTCTCGACTGGCAAAGAACTTGCTCCGCTGGGCAATATGATCGCGCAGAGCTGGCATATGCAGTCCGAGGTCCTCCAGGATATGGGTCGACCGATCCGCGGCGAAGCTCTTGGCATAAAGGCGGATATCGAGCAGCCAGTCCTCGGCAGGAACCGGGCGGGGCTGGTCCTCATAGATCAGGAACCGATCTTCGGACCCACGGGCCGCGATCGCCAGCTTTGTTTCCAGCGCCGGAGATCCAGCGACCCTGATCACGGTCGCACCACTGAAATCGAGTGTCGGGAGCACGTCTCCGAACTCCTTCTCGGGATCCGACCAGAAAACCACCTTATGTTCGGAGAGGAAGCGGCTCAGCGCAACCTGGATGCGATCGGTGTCCATCACCCCTCATCCTTCGAGCCGCAGACGGTGTTCGTCTCGGCGAGAAGGTCGCCAAATTTACCGTAGTTGACCTTCACGCCGTCATCGAGATCGAGCGAGATGCGTTCTTCCGCCATGTGTCTAAGGTTCGCCTCGAACCGATCAAGCTCCGTTTTTTTTGTTTCAAGACCAGCCAATTCCTTGGTCCGCGCTTTCAGGAGTGCGCTGGAGAGATCACCTCGGAGGATCTCCCCTTCGATGGTTTGTATCCGGTTCTGCATTTTAGTCTGCAGGGGGATGACATATTCAGCTCGCATCCGGCCCAGCGTGTTTTCATCGTACCGGTGGAGGTATACAAGGCATTCAAGGGCCCGCTCCTTGCCAGAGGAGAACAGCCAGTAGATCGGCCGGCTCTTGTACGTCTTCAGATGGTCCTTGAAGAAGGATCGGGAAAAGTATTTCCGTATCGTGTCTGGCGCCGAGATTTTACGTTTCGGCTCGATCGAGTTAGCAAGAAACTCGAGGTTTTCCCCGAGCTTGTCTTCTCCGAACGTCTGACGGAGAAATTCAATGAAGCGTGCTGTCGCATCATTGGAAAACCACTCTACGTTGGTGATCGGAATAATGCCGTCGTCGTCGGCAGGGAAATCACCATACCTTGCTCCGTCGAAGCCAATGTTTCCTTCATCAGCGTAAATCAGCCCTGGTTGAACGAGTGAATATCGGCCCATCATGCACCCGACCGCATAGGAGACGAGTTCGCACATCGTATCGCGTTGCTGGAATTCCCTTCGCTCATCTTCCGTCCCCTTCATGCTGTAGCGATATGCGGGGTTGGAGGTGAGAGTGATCTCGCTGAGCGGCACCTCAGACATCAACTCATCTTGCAGGCAATAGGCGTCGATGAAAATGCGGTTGTTATCTTCCTCCAGCCGCTGCATGTCCTTTGTCACGCCCTGCCAATAGTCTCGGAGACGCAAATAGCTGTCCTCCAGCGTTTGGCCGCGAATGTCTGACGAGAGCAGTGGAAGCGAGGCGAAATCCCAGGAGGTTTCGTATGCGTCCCAGTCGGATTGATGTCTTGCAACAAGTGTTCGGGCACGGCCTTCAATTTCGGCTCGCCGATGCATTGCACGATAAGGCGAAGGGATCTTCGCAAGGTCGCCGACCGTGTTAGTTATGGTTGGATTCACAACATTCTTAAACGCGCGGGCCACCGGAGAGTTGAAATAGGCCAGTGAAAAATACAGGTGATCAGAATAGTAGCAAGGAGATAAGTCCCCAGGGATAATCCCACCACTGTGCAAGCGGTAAGCCTCTGGACCACTTGATATCCGTCCCCAGCATACCGCTTCTCGAAAATATAACTCTTCACTGGGGATAATAGCCTTGCCGGAAGATTTGATATCCTGGCCGTCACTGAGCCAGTTGACGACAAGATCCATACCTCCAGCCCACTTGCGAAAATCACCGCCGTTGTTGAACCGAAACCACTTCGCGGCGCTAACAAGTGCGTCTTCTCGGCAGCGGCTGTTCCAGTCCGTCTTTCTACGAGTGACTTCCGGCCACTGCCGGATAAATTTTTCTTTTCCGCCTGTTTGTAGTCCCCGCCGCGTATTTCCGACGGATTTCAGCTTTTCTTCCAAAAAGGCGTCCGCAATAGTTTGAGATATCCAGTACGCAATAGGTGCCCCTGGTATCCTCTCGAAATCATCTGTAGTTGCCCAAAACACCGAGCTTTTTCGATCTTGCGCTGCGCGCAAAAGACATTGTCTCTTATTAAATTCATTCCGCCCTTCAATTAGACGGACGAAGCAACCGGGTTTATTCGTATTGCGGGTCTTTTCAAGCACGAAGGCGGTCGTGGAAACCACCGCGCCGCCAATTGTGTCGAATGCGCGCTCCCCAAAATGAGCCATAGACACAAGGTGGGCTTCACCGAGTATCCAGCTGCGAAGCTTTTCAAAGGATGAGAGGAACATCCACGACTGCATGTTGATCATCGCCATGAAACCCTTTGGGGTGTTCATTGTAACGGACCGAGACATGAACATTGCAAACAAGTCTGTCTTCGAAAGCTGATAGTTTGATTCCGTCCAATTCATCAGGGCGGTGTTCATGCTGCCCCGGCCCATATACGGCGGGTTGGCCACCACTACGTGATACTTCGACGATAGGGCCTCTGCCATCCGCAGGGCGGTCGCGGCCCTATCGAGCACCGGCTTCAGCATCAGGTCGGCGCCCTTCGCAATCCGCGCTTCCACGACCCGCAGCGTTTCTGCCGGGTCGCGCAGCTTCGGCACGATCAGCGATCCGAAGTTCTTAGCCTGCTGGAACTGGCCCAGCGTCTCGCGCAGTTCGTCCGTGAACAGGTCCTTGCCTACCACGGCGGTCACGTCCTGCATCTCAGCCTCGGTAAAGACGACGTCTTCCAGGACAAAAATCCGCGGCTTGACTGAGCGCGTGAAGAAGCGGCCATCCTGCGCTCGGGCCTTCATCGCTAGGGAGAAGGCGGCAAGCGCCCCCGCTCGATCATCGATCTCGATACCCTGAAGGTTTTTATCGAGGATGCAGGACGGAATGTCGCGAGCCCTATAACCCGCCTCTTCGTAGATGGAGTAGAGAAGATCAAATGCATAGATCAGCATGTGGCCGGAGCCGCAGGCCGGGTCGCATATCTTGATTTCCTCGGGCGAACCGATCCGAAGGAAGTCGGCCTCCGATTCCTTCGGCGCGATGTAGTAGTCCATCTTATCTGCGAGCTTCGAAGACGGATTGTTCTGGAGCCATAGTCGGCCAAGAGAGTTCTCGACCAAGTATTTAACAATCCAGTGCGGCGTGAAGAGCTGCGTCGCTGCCGGGATGTTCGCCGCCGAAATCTTCACCTTCTTTTTTAGCGCCCTGAATACGTCGTCCTTCTTTTCGGCGATGTAGAACTGGTACAGCCAGCCGATAATCTCGACGTCCCGCCAAGATTTAGCATCTGAGTTCATGACGAGTTTGCGGATGATCCCATCCGTCGCCAGCAGATTGTCGGGCAGGAGAAGCTCGGTCGCATCGCCGATCTTCTCGAACATGAACCCCATAGTGTCGCTAAGTGCGTTGCACTGAGCGATGAGGATCGACCGATATAGCTTTTCTTCGTAGTCGCCAGCGATTTTTATCTCGCGGACGCGATCTTCAGGAAGTCGTGGCAGATTGAGATGCTCGGCATTCAATAGCGCTTCGGGCAGCGTACCACTGGTCTTGCCGGGCCCTACGATCTGGAATCCATGACCGAGGTATTCATTCAGTTCTAGGAATCGTAGCGCGATCAAGCGATTGAACCAGGTGTAGGCGATCTCCTCGATCACTTGGTCGAAACCATCCTTCTTCACTTTCGATACGAGCGCTTCTCGCTGCTTTCCAAAGGTCTTGTCGTAGGCTGTGCCTCCGACGATGACGACGTCACCCTGGCGCTGGGCCTCGACGATGCCGCCCGCGGTGATGCCGATGCGGGCGGCACGCTCCGTCACGGATTTCCGAAAGTCCTTGCGGGCTTGGGGTGCATAGGCCTTGAGGCGGGAGAGATCGACGCTCATACTCTTGTTCTCATTCTCGCTCAGCGGATTTCGACGCGTTCGTTCTTAGACACAGCGTCCGTCAGCACTTTCCGAAGCAGATTCAGGAATTCATCGACCTGCTCTCGGCTTTCGATGTAGTCACCCGCCTTCGCGAGTTGCGCCGGCTGCACGACCCGTTTCTGTTTGAAAACCACAGGTGGCGGCATGGGAGCGACAGGTCCGTCCCGGGGGACGTCTACACGCACCTTTTCCCGAGGCTTGATCTGCTCCTTGATCACAGCCACTGCGCGAGAGATCTTCTCGAAGGCTTCGTCATAGGCGTCTCGAGCCTCGGTTTGCGCCATGAAGATAGCCGAGATGCTCGGACTATTTTCAACCCGCTTCCTGATCGACTGGATCTCATAGAGCGCGCTATTTCGAAGATCGGGCGCTGCCTGAACCTGGTCGAGTTCGACCATGATACTTTCGATCAACGGGTCGATGATCCCAAAGGCATGTCCGCGGCGCCTCTCCAGGGCGACGCGGTTAGCCTCGGATACAGTGGCGATCAGTGCGGCTCCCTCCCGAATTCGAGAGTAGGGCGCTTCGAGCGCGAGGATGTCTCGTATCGAGGCGAAGGCCTTTGCCGCAGTCTCGTCCCTTTCGATCTCCTTCTCATTGACGACGAAGTCACCGATTGCCTGACGCATCGCCTCCCACGCCGGCCGCTGAGACGCATGGAAGTCCGAGACGTCCTCGTAATCCTCGAAGATGCCGTTCAGATCGCTTTTGGCAGCGACAAACGCTTCGATCAGTTCGTAACTGCCGCGCTTCTGGAGAATCGGCGCAATGATTCCCTGAATGGTCGCGATTGCCGACTTGCCCGGATACGCCGCATCGGCAGCGAGCGCCGCCCAGGTTTTCAGATTGTCCTGCCAGGCGGTCAGGTTCAGGCGAATGTCACCCGCGATCTGATCCTCGCCGTCAGCCGGCATGCGGCCGAAGATCTCCTTGGCAAGCTGCCGGGCCGCATGAAGGGTTGCCTCGTCCAGCATTTTCCGCCGCAGAATAACAAGCTTCCGCCATTTGTTGGCGCCGTCGACCTCCGACGACAACTGCATTCGGTCGAGCCGCTCGCTGTTGGTGAGAAGATCGACGGATCCCTGCCGGAACAGCTTGACGACCAGGAGCACTGTTTCGCGCTGCCCCCAGCCGTAGGGTCTCTTGTTAAAGTGCTCCGCAATGTCGAACAGGATCGCCTGCTTGCTCTGTTTCTCGAGAAGACCGACGTGATCGAGAACCTCCGCAAGAGCTGCCTTGTTCGGATCCTCTAGCTTGAGGTCGAGCGTATCGTCCGCTGTTGTCAGCAGGACTTTCGCGTCGCGGATTGGATCATCTGACAGGTGTTTGAGAAGGCCGATTTTCTTGAAAGTGTTGGCGATATAATAGTCGAGAGCATCGGTGACGATGGCGTCGGCGGTCGAGGCTTTGGGTTCAATGCGACGGCCGTTCACATAGACCTTTGCATCCTTCATCAGCGCGTCGATGGTTTGATGCAGGCGCTTTCGCCGGTCTATGTTCTCCTGCTGCCTTGCGCGGACGATCCGAGTAACGGACTCCGATTGCGTTCCGTCCGCTTTTTGGATGGCGTATTTCTCGACCTTCAGGTAGTCATAGACGTCTCGTGCCAGACCCTTCTCGTTGTCGAGGACAACGAGAACCTCGTCATGACTGCGCATCGTGATGGTCGCGTCGTTGAACTCGGCGTAATCGTCCGCGAGTGGACTGACGACCTTCAGGGGGATTGCTTTGTCCTTCGGAGCAGACCGGGGGGCATTGTCAATGAAACGGACCACGTCGAGGTCGCTCTTGATCACCCTGTAAGTGAAGATTCCGCGATCAACGCACCGAAGCGTCTCGTCATAAACGAGATCCCCGAGCAGTTTAGTTTCTTCGCCAGGCGCCAGCCGGATTGCCTTGATCTCCTTGCCGATATCTCGCTCCTCATCGGTCAAGAAGAAGAAATTTTCGCCGTTCCGACTGACAAGCGTCTCCGATTCGAGTCGGCGAAGGCTGCCTTCTATTGCCTTTCGGAGAGCCACGCGATCCGCATCGATCCTGTCGAGGAACAGGGTGACGAGATTGTCGACGTTGCCGCTCACCTCGTCGACATACCGAATGAGGAATAGCGTTTTCAGAACCTCGGCATCGAATAGTTCGAGCGACGGGTTCGAGAGCACACCGTTGATGGCGCGCCGGACGATGTCCTCGAGGAAGCTCTCGATTGCCGGATAGAAATAGTGGAGGGGGATAAGCGCACCGACGGGCTTGGATGCGCTGTGAACGGCAGCCGTCTGGAAGGCGTCCAGCATCGAGCGCTCGCCCTTGGCAAGATGTGCGCCAGTCATGCCGTGGGTGCGGCTGGCATCGAAGATCTTCTGGACGAGCTGAAACTGGTAAGGAATGAAAGGGTAGTGACGGACGAAATCGTCCTCTCCATCGAAGGACCGAAGCGTCATTCGGTTATCGCGGAACATGACCTGGTGGCGAAGGATCTCCCCGTTCGTCCCGAAATTTTCCTTCAATTCGTCCCTTGCCGGCTCGGTCTTGCCGAGAAGACGGCGCTGGATGACCTCGTCCGCGTGAGAGCCCGACAGTGAGAGGCGAGCCTTGAACCGTCCCTGAATCTTCGAGAAGTCGTCCTCGACGGCGCTCCGCATCTCACCGAGGATCGCTTCGATGTTGGCCTGCGACGTGACCACGACCCAAGCACCGCCCTTGCAAACCGTTCCCAGGTTCTCGGTGATGGTCTGCAGGTTCAGCATCATCTTGCCGTTCTTGCCGATGAAGGCGCCGATTTCGTCGGCCAGAAAGACGATGCGGTGGTCGGGGCCTTGGCGGTCCAGATACTCCGCGACCCAGTGCGCAAAATTCTCCGGGGTCGGCTGGAAATCTTTCTCGTATTTGTCGAGCCATTCGCCGGCTTCGGTGCGAGGCTTCCCTAGAACTTCCGAGATCGCGCCTATCAGCGCATCTTCGTGGAACCGGACGGCGCTACGCTCCTGGATCCACGGAGATCCGGCCTCCTCTTCGAAGGCGGCCTTGAACGCCTCGTACTTCCCCTTTCGCTCCAGGAAGCGTTCCATGTCGGCGATGTACGGAAAGTCGGCGCAGTAGCCGAGCTTCTCGTTGAACACCCGAATGAAGACCTGGAGGATCGCACGCTCGTCGTTCGACGACGCCTTGCTGTCGACGTTGAAGAGTACGACATCCGTTGGAATGCGGGTCGCCTTCTCGACATCGGCCGCGAACATCGGGTCGACGATCTTCGTCTTGAAGAAATCGAGTGCGGTCTTCGAAACCCCATCCTGCTCCACCGACCGGTTCTCGAGGAGGTAGGAGATGATCTTGATGAAATGTGACTTTCCCGACCCGAAGAAGCCGGACACCCATACACCGTTCCGGCACGCTGCGTCGCCGCTCCGACTCAGGGTTTCCGGAGCGAGGTAGGCGGACAGGAACTCGCGCATGTAGCGATCGAGTTCCTGCGTGATGACGTACTCGTCGAGTTCCTGCCAAACGCTCTTGGCGTCATCCTGATCGGCTTTGATGACGCCGTTGATCTGGCGGTCGATCGGGCGGACGAAAAGATCGGCAATGTTCATGGACGTCATTATGACCCTTCGGAATCACTCACCAGCCGAAAGGCGCGGTAGTAGGCGCTCTCCGGCATAGAATCGAAAAGACGGAGATACTGACCGTCGTAGCGACCGGGGTAGAAGAAGACGATCGGCACATGGCCGGTCCGCGAATGGAGCGTATTCATGAGACCGTGCGTCCGCACCAGCGGATAGGAGGCGCCGATACCAGTCACAAGCACGAAGCTGCAGGTCTCAATCGATACGGATCTGACAAACGCATCGGCCACCGGCTCGGGACCCAGTTCAGCGGCGAGTGCGTTCAACACGGTCGCGTCCCCCTTTTTCCGCTGCATCTCGATCGCCTTGTCGAGAAGACGCCGTCCCTCAAGCATTGTCCTGACGAGATCAAGGAGGTCGACGTGACAGGCCCTGACCGGGGACGCGTCACTGTTCAGTCGTCGGAGCATGTGGTTGACGTGATCGCGGACGCGCAGTTCCTCTTCTGGCGGATAGTCGAATATCCAGTAGGGGATGTCGCCGCCGAGCTGGCGCCCCGTAAGGAATTCCTTGGACGTGATCTTGGCTTGTATTGCCGCAAGGCGCCGCTCGAGATTGCTCATGCGGACACCCGAATCCGCTCTAGGGCGCGGTCGTGATGCCAGGTCTTCAAATTCTTAATGATTGACGGATCGATGCCGACGGGCCGGAGAAGGTTGCGCCGGCCGCCTGTCAGGAAACCAACTTCGTGAAGGATACGGAAGGCGGAGTCGCCAAGCTTGTCGATCGTGGAGATCTCCCACTGCGGCATCCGTGGATCGACGTCGTGGCAGCGCTCGACATAGTCGATCCAGACCCGACGAGGGAGATCGAAATGGAGAACGCGGAAGCGGGCGCGGACCACGGGAAGGAAATCAGCCAGAAGCGGGCTGTGCTCAATCGCGGCCGCAAACAGAGCCTGCATCGCAACGGTTGACGGACCCTCAGCGATGAGCTGCCAAAGCTCTGAGTTCGTCGACTGCAGACGACTGCGGATGAGATTAGCCTGCCGGATCGCGGTCGAGGGGGATCGCTTCTGCAGGATGTTCTCCTGCTCGATTTTCCGACGCCACTCTTCCTTGCCGACACCATCGATCAGCAGGCGAGCGACACGCCGGCTTTCTGGCAGCATCAGAGCGCCGCCCGCGATGTCAGCTTTATAGAGAGGCGCTTCCACGGAATCGTCGATCCATATCGGTCGGTTATGCATTCGTACTTCCTGGAACGTCCTGGCTTTTCGGCATCTGCAAATGTTCCCGAACCAATTCCTCGACGATCTCGTAGACGTGACACCGTCGATCGAGAGCGGCCTTTTTGAGAGCCAGTTTCAGATCTGGGTCGAGGTAGAGAAGTATGCTCTCCCGCCCGTCCACTCGACCTTTTGCCCCACCCCGATTTTCCGCCATCGCCACGTTTCCGCTAATCTGGATATCTAGCGATCTTGAAATCATGCATGATTCGCCGCCTGACACCACCGACAAAGACCCCTGTTTACGCGTCACACCAATCTATTCCAAGGTATGCTTAACAATCGCTGGGAGCTGCGCGTCTTAGGACACAACCCCCGGAATCGCTGATGCTGCGAAACATCGGATGCTCTCAAAGAAGCGTTTACCTTGCCGTCTCATTCCGCCCGGTAGCGCCCGATCACGATAGGCGAGGGACTTGCGAACTCCAAAGCGTTCCGCATATGTTCCCGGAATGACGAACGCGACGCTTATTCTGCTGTCGGCCGCGAAACCCGTGGCCATCACCCGCCGGGGTTAGACGACATCGTCCTCCGGCGCTGACAGCGTTTGCCGCCATGGCGCGGCACCGGAGCGACCTCCATGATTTCCGACTTGTCTTTCCGCCTTCCCAGCGAAGGTGAAACCGAGGCGCCGATCGCATCGACTGACGGCATCGATCGCTTCGAGAAAGACGAGACCCTCGACGAGCTGGTCGCGGCGATCAACCGGGATATCCAGGCGGACAAGCCGGCCGCCGCACTGGGTCACCTCCACACCTACTGCGCGAAGAAATTCGGGCACCTGCTCGACAAGCGGGGTATCGCCTGGACGCGGGAGGAGCCCCTGAACAGCCGTGTCGGCAAATACCGGAAGGCACTCGAGGAGGAAATGCCGTCGCATGACATGACGAGGACGATCGTCCGGAACTCGATATCGATCTTCGAAAAGTTCAACGACGTCAGGAACAATTGGTCCCTGGCGCACGACAATCCGCTCCTGCGTCAGGCGGAGGCCAGGTTCGTCTTCGACTCCGTCGTCGCCCTCCTGCGGTTTGTGAAGGCGATCGAGGCCGGGCGTTTCGAGAACTGATGAGGCCGGGTTTCGACCCAGCGACACCCCGGTTTCGCGCAATCTCTCGACACTGGTTCGCGGAAACCATGGGTCGAAACCAGCGATCTGGGTCGAAAGATGCGGTTGGAAACGCTACGATCAATCCAAGATCGGAAGCCGATCCTCGTCCCGGACATCACGGTCGGCCGCTCGGATCTGAATCCGTGTCAATGATCGTTGTCCTACCCACGAACGGGGCAGTCGCCGCGCCGCCACATGCTCGGGGCCGTTGAACACGATTGACCCTTTCGCTGTTTCGACATCGAGATCAAAAAAGAGCAGATGGTCGGCTCTTTTATCGACCATCCGGAATGCCGGTCCGCGGTTGCTCGCGGTCACCTTGACCTGAATGGTTCTCCCATCCGGCGCTACGCCGTCGATCCCTGTCATGCCCCGCCCACCTATCTGCATGCCGAACATCTCGGCGGCGATCGCCTCGCCGAGATCCCCGAGCAAGTTCCCGTCGAGGGTGAATCTTAAGCCGGATGATCCGAAATGTTCCCGCAATCGGTTCCGGGCACGCACAAGGTCCTCGATGGCCGGCGGCAGGGGGAATGTTATCGTCATGCCGCGATCCGCTTCCGCCGCTCCAGAGCCGCATCGATCTCCGCGAGCCAGGCGCCCAGGATCGCTTCTTTCTCTTCAAGCTCTTCCCAGAAATCGTAATGGGTCAGAGTGACATCTCCGCTTCGGTTTTCTGCGTGATCGAGGATCAATTTCGGCGCGTCCCGGCCCAGTTTCGCCGCCCGTACGGCGGTCGTGAGGGCAGTGCGGACCTTGTGCGGGGTAAACGGCAGTTTCAGATCTCGTTCGCCGAACAAATGCGTCAGGGACCCGGGGTAGATATGGCCTGAGGACGAGTCGTCAGACGGGAACAGCCACCCTTCTTGTATCCGCTCTACCGTCCAGTATGCCGCCTTCGGCACCGGGATCGCATGGGGCCGCTTGCTCTTCAAATTGTCCGACGGCATTCGCCAGACCAGCACCGGCCGCTCCGTCCGCGGGTAATGCTCCCTCGTAAAATGCTCCCGCCTCGCGTTGGCAATCGTCGTGATCCGCTGCCCGGTGAGCAGGAGGAGCGTCGTCGCGGCGCGCATGGTTTCGGAGATTTCGTCGAGACCTCCATCCAGGAGCGCCGCGATTTCATCCGGCGTTGGCTCTCGCTTGATTACTGCACCAGGAATCAGTTTCGGCTTTGCCTTTCTCTCGATCGGCTTGAAGCGACGGAGCATGCCCCGTTCGAGGCCATACTTCCGGATGTTCGAATCGTGGCTGAGATGATTCCACATGCCAGACAAGATGACCGCCAACTTTTCCGCGCTCCGCTGGCGGCCGGACAGCGAAATCTGATCGACGATCTCCGCCAACTCCTCGCGGGTAATCCTGTCGATCGGCTTCCCTTCCAGGGGATCGAGAAGCGGTTCTCGGAAAGCCTTTGAATAGTCGGCATACGTTGCCGCAGCACGTTCGGCGCGGATGTGCTCGAGGTATGCGCGCTGGGCCTGAATGAAGCTCGGCTTCGACGAGGGAGCGACTACCGAATCGTCGAGGCCGAGGGCGACCCGCTTCTTCGCGACGTATTCGTCGTTGATCGTCACGCCCCGCTGCAGATCATAGAGAAGGTCGCTTGCGAAGCGCCGGGCGTCATCGATCTCGAGTTCGCGGCGCCAGGCGCCTAGAAGCCAGAGCATGTCCTGCCCCGAGGTTTGTGTCCGAAGGTACCACGTGGGCCATCCGGCCTTCTTCCGAAGCAGTAGCCCTTTCTGGCTGTCGGAAATCTTCTTTGCTTCTGAGCGATGGAAGGCTTCGATCGATGCGACGGTGAGGCGAGGCATTTCTGGTCCCTGATTGGTCCCTGATGGAGAGTTCCGGGACTTGAATCGTGGAAACCAGACTTTCGCCGAAACCCCTGGAAAACAAGGGAGAGAAAGCGCCATGAACCGGAAAAGTCCAAAACGGTAAACGGGAGTCTGCTGACTCTTAATCAGCGGGTCGTAGGTTCGAACCCTGTATCACCCACAATTCATTCCCGAAAAGATCGTTGATTCTGTAGACGCAGGCGCCGCGTTGGGCGAGGCTGGTCATCGCGATGGATAGGCTGTCAGTGCGCCCGCGTGCCGCCGCCATTTCCCAGGCGGATGGCTTGGCGAATACTGTCGAGAAGTGCGCTGTCGACCAGCGGTTTTTCCAAGAGCCGCATCACGCCTGCCTTGTCCGCCCGGCGTCGCAGCGTTTCGGTGGCATAGCCGGTGATCAGGATGACGGGTACCGTCAGACCCTTGGCGCGCAGCGCGTCGAGCACGTCGAGACCGTCCATGCCGGGCATCTGGTAGTCCAGCACCAGGCAACAGGCCGATCCGAGCTCGCCGTGCAGAAGGAGTTCCTCGCCGGTGCCGCACAGGCTCACCGACAGGTCGTCGAGTTCCAGGGCAAACTTCAACGATTCGCGCACCGCCAGATCGTCGTCGACCAAGAGGATCAACCGCTTCTCTCTTTTCATGTCAGGTGCTCCGGCACCGCATTCGGTAACCGCCCGTGCCGTTCCCCATCCGTCCAATAGACCGGGCATCCGCGCACTCGCCTTGATCTCGCGCAATCTGAGGGCCGGTAGGGCATGCGGAGCCCCGGCGATCGCGCTCCCGCGTTGATCGACCGCAAAGCGCGCATCCCGGCTGGCCGCTATCGCTCGCTCACCGATGCCAAAGAGAAAGCGGACGCCGTGACCCGGATCGTCACCCTGACCATGAACCCAGCGCTCGACCTGACGACATCGGTCGATCATCTGGAGCCGGAGGCCAAGTTGCGCTGCGGGCCGGCGCGCTTCGATCCGGGGGGCGGCGGCGTGAACGTCGCCCGGGTGATCCGGATATTGGGCGGCACGGCCGTCCCGATCGTTGCGGCTGGCGGGATCATGGGCCAGGCCTATCGCCATCGCCTCGACGCCGAGGGGCTGGACTATCTCCTGATTCCGATCGCCGGCGACACGCGGCTCAGCTTCACCGTCTCCGACGGCGACGCGGCCACGCAATATCGCTTCGTGCTGCCGGGACCGGAGTTGCGGGAAGCCGAATGGCAGGCCTGCCTGGACGCGCTGGACGGACATATGGAGGAGGGCGGGTACGTCGTGGCCAGCGGCAGCCTTCCGCCCGGTGTGCCGGCGGATTTCTATGCCCGAGTCGCACGACAGGCCAAGCGGCATGGCGCGCGCTGTATCGTCGACACCTCGCGCGCGGCGCTGGCCGCGGCGCTCGACGAAGGCGTCTTTCTGGTCAAGCCCAACCGGCGGGAGCTGCACGATCTGACCGGGCTGGAGCTGGCCGATCCGGCAGGGCAGGCCGAGGCCGCCATGGATCTGGTACGGCGTGGCGCTGCCGAGATCGTCGCCCTGACGCTCGGGGCAGCCGGTGCCGTGGTCGCATCGCAGGCCGGGACGCTGCGGATTCCGGCCGTCGCGGTGGAAGCGAACAGCGCAGTCGGCGCGGGCGACAGCTTTGTCGGTGCCATGGTGCATGCATTGTCGGAGGGGCGGTCGCTGCCAGAGGCGGCGCGCCATGCCTCCGCCGCCGGTGCGGCGGCCCTGCTGACGCCGGCGACAGAACTCTGCCGCGAGGCGGACGTCCGGCGGATCGAGCGGGACCTTGCCGCATTGATGGGGGCCGCCGCGTAGAAAGGATAGGCCTCGGATTCACCGCGCGGCGGTGGCCGGCGCGGCGCGTTCGACGGACCGCAAGCGGATAGGACGTTCTGGCAACTTGACCGCGCGGCCGGCAGGGTGGAAGGGTCGACGGGCAAAAGGGGGCATCTTCCCGCATCTGCCATTCGCGATCGGTCCATGGAATCCATCATCGAGCCACGACCGGAGACTTCCCATGGAAGCGCCGCGAACGCCGCGCGCGCCCTCGAGGCGGCGGGCGTCGGGACTTGGCGCTTCGATCCGGCGACCGGTTCGTTCGATCTTTCCCGGATCGCGGCCGAGCGCCTGGGTGTCGAGCCGTCCGTCCAGCCGCTGCAGGCACTGCTTGCGCGTCTGCATGCCGATGATCGGGCGATCGCCGAGCGAACATTCGCCGAATCGACCGGCGACGCCGCCCGCATCGATATCGACGTTCGCGCCGTCGCATCGGCCGGATCCGAGGAATGGTTGCGGCTGCTGGGGCGCGCGCTCCGCGAGCCGGACGGCCAGATCCTGATCCATGGCATCCTCGCCGACATCACCTCGCGCAAGGCGGCGGAGAACGCCAACAGCCGGCTCGCGGCCATCGTCGCCTCTGCGGATGTCGCCATCATCGGCCGGTCGCTGGACGGGCTGATCACCGACTGGAACCGCGGCGCGGAGGCGATCTTCGGCTATACCGCGGAAGAGGCTGTCGGCCAGCCGATCGCCATGCTTCTGCTCGAGGGTCAGGAGGACCAGGAACGCGTCGTCATGGAGCGGCTGCATCGCGGCGAGGGGGTCGAGCATTTCGAGACCCGGCGCCAACGAAAGGATGGCGGCATCATCGACGTCTCCCTGACGGTCTCGCCGGTCTGGGATGCGGGTGGCCGGCTCGTCGGCGCCTCCAAGGTCGCGCGCGACATCACCGCCACGCGCCGCGCCCTGACCGAACTCGCCGAGCGCGAGGCGCGGCTGCAACTGGTGCTGGACACGGTGCCCGACGCGATGATCGTCATCGATACAGCCGGCATCATGCAGTCCTTCAGCGCCACGGCCGAACGCCTGTTCGGGCACCGGGCCGACGAGGCCATCGGCCGCAACATCAGCATGCTGATGCCATCGCCCTATCGCGAACACCACGACCAGTATCTCGCGCGCTATCTCGCGACGGGCGAACGCCGGATCATCGGCATAGGTCGGGTCGTCGTCGGTGCGCGCAAGGACGGCTCGACATTTCCGATGGAATTGTCGGTCGGGGAGATGCGCAGCGGCGAGCATCATCTCTTCACTGGTTTCGTGCGCGACCTGACCGAGCGCCAGAACACCCAGCGCCGCCTGCAGGAGCTGCAGGCGGAGGTCATTCACATGTCGCGCTACACGGCGCTGGGTGAAATGGCATCGACGCTGGCCCACGAACTCAACCAGCCGCTGACGGCGGCGGCGAACTATCTGAAGGGGGCGCGGCGGCTCCTCGACGGCGGCGATGCCGGGATGCTGCCGACCGTGCGCGACGCAATCGACCGGGCGGCGGACCAGGCCCTGCGTGCCGGGCAGATCATCCGCCGGCTGCGCGATTTCGTGGCCCGGCGCGAAAGCGAGCGGCGGATCGAGAACCTGCCGACGCTGATCGAGGAAGCCAGCGCGCTGGCTCTCGTCGGCGCCAAGGAGACCGGGGTGCGGGTCGTCTTCGACTTCGCGCCGGTCGCCGCATGGGTCCTGGCCGACAAGGTGCAGGTCCAGCAGGTCCTGCTCAATCTGATCCGCAATTCGGTGGAAGCGATGCACGACTCGCCGCGCCGCGACCTGGTTGTCGCGACGTCGCTGGCCGAGGACGAGATGGTGCGTGTCGACGTCACCGACACCGGCACCGGCATCGCGCCGGAGGTCGCCGCGCAACTGTTCCAGCCCTTCGTGACCAGCAAGGAGCATGGCATGGGCGTTGGCCTGTCGATCTCCCGCACGATCATCGAGGCCCATGGCGGCCATCTGTGGGCCGAGCCCAATCCCCAGGGTGGAACCATCTTCCGGCTGACCCTGCGCAGTGCCCGCAACAGGGAGGCCGAGGATGGCGAATAATGCCGTCGTGCACGTCATCGACGACGATGCGGGCGTGCGCCAGTCGCTGGCCTTTCTCCTGGCGACGGCCGGGCTCGCGGTGCGGGTCTACGATTCGGCAACGG
Organism: Aurantimonas sp. A2-1-M11; assembly: GCF_036549475.1. NCBI lineage: Bacteria > Pseudomonadati > Pseudomonadota > Alphaproteobacteria > Hyphomicrobiales > Aurantimonadaceae > Aurantimonas > Aurantimonas sp. A2-1-M11. Next base: position 21,297 of record NZ_JAZHLI010000002.1, read on the forward strand.
CATTCCTGGGGGAACTCGACGGGCTGCAACCGGGCTGCATCGTCAGTGACGTGCGCATGCCGGGGATCGACGGGCTCGACCTGCAGCGGCGGCTGAAGACGCTCGGCGTGACGCTGCCGGTGGTCATCATGACCGGCCATGCCGACGTGCCGCTGGCGGTCCAGGCGATGAAGGAAGGGGCGATCGATCTGATCGAGAAGCCCTTCGACGACGAGGTGCTGCTTGAGGTGATCCGCACCGCGCTGGCGCGCTGCGGCGATCAGGGCGGCCCGAACAGCGACGCCGTGCGCACGCGGGCCCGACTCCAGTCGCTGTCGCCGCGCGAGCGGCAGGTGCTGGACGGCCTGCTGGCCGGCCATCCCAACAAGACGATCGCCTACGATCTGGGCCTCAGCCCACGCACGGTGGAGGTCCACCGGGCCAATGTGATGACCAAGATGGAGGCGTCCAGCCTGTCGGAACTGGTCCGCATGGCCTTGCGCGCCGGCGCGCTGGCCGGGTANCGAAGCGTGTTGATCAGTTGCGTCCTTTGCCGCACCAGACACTGGTGGGTGCGGAAGGCGACTGCACGGCCCTGCGTCTCGGTGCTCTTCACTGCCACGAAGCGCATCGAAGGTCGCGACGCCGCCTCCGCAATGGCCTCGGCATCCGCGCGATCGTTCTTCTGGCGCTCGACGAAGGGCTTCACGTAGACGGCCGGAACCAGCCGAACCTCATGGCCGTGCGCCTGCGCCACCCGACCCCAGTGACGCGACGTCGCACAGGTCTCCATCGCAACCACGCAAGCCGGATGGTCGGCCAGCAATGCAATCAAACGCGGCCGCGACAGCGCCCGATTGTAGAGAACCGCCCCATCCGGCCCGACGGCGCATACCTGAAAGCTTCCCTTCGCCAGGTCGATCGCCAACATGCTGATTTTCGTCATTGATGCGCCCTCCGCTTGGTTCCTATAGAACCGTCATGGCATACAAGATGCCGCTGCGTGGGGGCACCCACCGCATCAGTTCACAGATCGGTATGACAGGCGGATAGATTGCGCAGCCTCAAACGGAAAGAGAGCTCCGGCGAAAATCGGTATCTATCGAGTAAGCCGCCGACCGTCAGGTTGGAAATCGGGCGTTCGTCGTAGGCCAGTGCCGGCTCTGTCCGTGAAAGCGGACGTCCTTTGCAGTCTTCGACGGTTTAACGCCATCGGTATCGGTTCCAGGCGTGATCGGGTTCGCCGGGACGCCTTGCAAGCGGTCGCAGCGCGATTGGCGTGACCGGATGAAGATCTTGGCAGGCAGCGACATACGACCGGGAAGCGAGCGTGCTTCGGCCGATTCTTCGGTCGCAATCGGAATTCAAACGTTCAAAGGAATGACCCATGCGCATCACGATGATCGGTGCCGGCTATGTCGGGCTCGTGTCGGGGGCCTGCTTTGCCGATTTCGGTCATGACGTTGTCTGCGTCGACCGCGATCCGGCCAAGCTAGAACTGCTCGAACTGGGGCGCATGCCGATCTACGAGCCAGGGCTGGACGAGCTGGTGGCGCGAAACGCCGTGCAGAAGCGGCTGCGCTTTTCCGGCGATCTAGCCGGCGCGGTGGCGGCCTCGGACGTGGTGTTCATCGCCGTCGGCACGCCCTCGCGGCGCGGCGACGGCCATGCGGACCTGTCCTATGTCTACGGCGCGGTCGCCGAGATCGGCCGGGCGCTGGACGGCTTCACCATCATCGTCACCAAGTCCACCGTGCCGGTGGGCACTGGCGACGAGGTGGAGCGGATTATCCGCGAGGCGAACCCGCAGGCCGACTTCGCGGTCGTCTCCAACCCGGAATTCCTGCGCGAAGGCTCGGCCATCGAGGATTTCAAGCGACCCGACCGGGTGGTCATCGGCACCGAGGACGAGACAGCCAGAGGCATGATGTCGGAGGTCTACCGGCCGCTGTCGCTGAACGCAGCGCCGGTTTATTTTACCTCCCGTCGCACGGCCGAGCTGACGAAATACGCCGCCAACGCCTTTCTCGCCATGAAGATCACCTTCATCAACGAGATCGCCGATCTGTGCGAGAAGCTGGACGCCGACGTGCAGGACGTGGCGCGCGGCATCGGCATGGACGGGCGGATCGGCTCGAAGTTCCTGCATGCCGGTCCCGGCTATGGCGGCTCGTGCTTTCCCAAGGACACGCTGGCCCTGGTCAAGACCGCCCAGGACGCCGAAAGCCCGGTGCGGCTGATCGAGACGACGGTGTCGATCAACGACCAGCGCAAGCGCTCGATGGCGCGCAAGATCGTCCAGGCCTGCGGCGGGTCGGTGCGCGGCAAGACCATCGCGGTGCTGGGCCTGACCTTCAAGCCGAACACCNCATGTTCCGTTGCCTTCATCGGGACGCCATGAAGGCCGATCAGAAGCCCGGCTCAAGATCAGGCGCGGGTTCGCCTGTCGCGCCAAGGCGCAAAGCGACCACGGACTCGAGGGAATTGCCCCATGCGCATCACGATGATCGGTGCCGGCTATGTCGGGCTCGTGTCGGGGGCCTGCTTTGCCGATTTCGGCCATGACGTCGTCTGCGTCGACCGCGATCCGGCCAAGCTGGAACTGCTCGAACTGGGGCGCATGCCGATCTACGAGCCGGGGCTGGACGAGCTGGTGGCGCGCAATGCCGTGCAGAAGCGGCTGCGCTTTTCCGGCGATCTCGCGGGTGCGGTCGCGGCCTCGGACGTGGTGTTCATCGCCGTCGGCACGCCCTCGCGGCGCGGCGACGGCCATGCCGACCTGTCCTATGTCTACGGCGCGGCCGCCGAGATCGGCCGGGCGCTGGACGGCTTCACCATCATCGTCACCAAGTCCACCGTGCCGGTGGGCACCGGCGACGAGGTGGAGCGGATCATCCGCGAGGTGAACCCGCAGGCCGACTTCGCGGTCGTCTCCAATCCGGAATTCCTGCGCGAAGGCTCGGCGATCGAGGATTTCAAGCGACCCGACCGGGTGGTCATCGGCACCGAGGACGAGACGGCGAGGGACATGATGTCGGAGGTCTACCGGCCGCTGTCGCTGAATGCCGCGCCTGTCTTCTTCACGGCGCGCCGAACGGCCGAGCTGACGAAATACGCCGCCAACGCCTTTCTCGCCATGAAGATCACCTTCATCAACGAAATCGCCGATCTGTGCGAGAAGCTGGACGCCGACGTGCAGGACGTGGCGCGCGGCATCGGCATGGACGGGCGGATCGGGTCGAAGTTCCTGCATGCCGGTCCGGGCTATGGCGGCTCGTGCTTTCCCAAGGACACGCTGGCCCTGGTCAAGACCGCCCAGGACGCCGAAAGCCCGGTGCGGCTGATCGAGACGACGGTCTCGATCAACGACCAGCGCAAGCGCTCGATGGCGCGCAAGATCGTCCAGGCCTGCGGCGGGTCGGTGCGCGGCAAGACCATCGCGGTGCTGGGCCTGACCTTCAAGCCGAACACCGACGACATGCGCGACGCGCCGTCGATCTCGATCATCCAGGCGCTGCAGGACGGCGGCGCGAGGATCGTCGCCTATGATCCCGTCGGCATGGAGCAGGCCCGGCCGGTCCTCGACAACGTGCGCTTTGCGACGGGGATCTACGAGGCAGCCGAGGGCGCCGACGCGCTGGCCATCGTGACGGAATGGAACGAGTTCCGCTCCCTCGACCTGAAGCGGCTGAAATCGGTGATGACCAGCCCGGTGATGGTCGACCTGCGCAACGTCTACAACCGCGAGGCCGTCACCCGCGCCGGCTTCACCTATGCCGGCGTCGGACGGCGGCGCGACGCCAATGCGGACGCGCCCGTTCCGGCCGGGTCCACCCAATCCGTTTGACACGTCGCCGTCCGGCGATGGATAGCGCCGAGGCACGATCGCGCCATCGGGCCGGACCGGCCCGGGCGATCGCCACCGGAGTTGCCGCTTTGCCCCAGGATGAGTTGGACGAAGGGACGATCGCAGGAGTCGGGCTCGTACTCGCTGACTGCTACCGGAAGTTCGCGATCGGAGCGCCGGCCATCCGTCCGCCTGGACAGGACAAGGCGACGTTATACGATGTGACGGGCGTCATTGCCCTTGAGGAAACGGACGGGCGGCTCTGATGACGATCCTGGTTACCGGCAATGCCGGCTTCATCGGCTTTCACGTGGCACGGCGCCTTCTGGAGCGCGGCGACGACGTCGTCGGCTTCGACGTCGTTAACGACTATTACGAGCCGGAACTGAAGGAAGCGCGGTTGCGGGCCCTCGAGGAGACCGCCGCCAAATCCTCGGGCCGCTACACTTTCGTGCGGGCCAATCTGGCTGACCGCGACGCGGTGGCGGCGTGCTTTGCCACGCATCCGCCGGAGCGGGTAATCCATCTGGCAGCCCAGCCCGGCGTGCGCTACTCGCTGGAAAACCCGCACGCCTATGTGGAGTCGAACATCGTCGCCTTCACCAACATCCTAGAAGCCTGCCGGCATGGCGGTGCAGCGCATCTGACCTATGCCAGCACATCCAGCGTCTATGGCGCCAATACTGCGATGCCGTTCTCCGAGCACCAGGGCGTCGACCATCCGCTGCAGTTCTACGCCGCGACCAAGCGGGCCAACGAGCTGATGGCGCATTCCTACAGCCATCTGTTCCGATTGCCGACAACGGGCCTGCGGTTCTTCACGGTCTACGGACCATGGGGGAGGCCCGACATGGCGCCGTTCCTGTTCACCCGCAACATTCTCGAAGGCCGGCCGATCCCGCTGTTCAATGGCGGCCACCATAGTCGTGACTTCACCTATGTCGGCGACATCGCCGAGGGGGTGATCCGCACGAGCGACAAGGCGGCGACACCCAATCCCGAATGGCACAGCGACCGACCGGATCCCGCCAGCAGCAATGCGCCGTTCCGCATCTTCAATATCGGCAACAATTCGCCGGTGAAGCTTCTCGATTTTGTCGAGGCGCTGGAAGAGGCGCTGGGCCGCAAGGCCGAACGCGAGCTCCTGCCGCTGCAGCCCGGTGACGTGCCCGACACCATCGCCGACGTCAGCGAACTCGAGCGGGCGGTGGGATACCGGCCGACAACACCGGTGAAGGATGGCGTGCGCGATTTTATCGACTGGTACCGGGAATTTTATCGGGTCCCTGCCGGATAGGCGACCGCCGGGCAGGGCATCGGCTCAGGCGTGCGCCGACCGGTCGTGGACGGGGAAACGGAGCGGATGAACAGGACGGCGAGCGCCGCCATGTTCCTCCCTGGTCTGGTGCGGCCCGCTCCTTCTTGCCGCCGAAGGGATTGGCGAAGAATCCGACCATCTCGAGGACTATGTCGCGGTGGCGCCTTCAGTTCATCGCGTACCAGATCCGCGGGTTTTCGGCCGAGGCGATCTTCAGCCACGACAGATCGGTTCTGTGCCACTCGCGCAGCACATTGCCGCGATTGTCGAGGACGAAGTCGCCGGCAGTTGTCCGTGCGACGAGGACCGCGTGACCCTCGCCATGGCGCGTGCGGGCTACGGCCATCAGCAGCGACGAAGCCGGTATGCCGGCGCGGATCAGGGCGCGGCGCTTGGTCAATGCGAAATCCTCGCAATCTCCGCTCGCTGTGTCGACGTTCCATACGTCGGAGCGCTCGTTGCGCGGCTTGATCGCGCGGTTGACCTGCCGGTTGACCCGCTCCAGAAGCCGACGCGACTGGGAATTCCATGCGATCGTCGCCGTGGCGCTGGGACGGCAGTCGCCCGGGTTCTTCTTGCAGAAGAGCACGTAGGAGAAGGGCGCGAGCGTCGTGCGCTGCATCGAGATCCGCTTGACGGCCTCGACGTTGTTCAGTGAGCGGGCAAATCCACTGATGCCGGCGGCGTGAGCCTCCACCAAGGTTGTTGCCGACAGCGCAACAACAACACAGAACTTCGCGATGTTTTTCAGCGTCGACAGGGTCGCCTCCGGTTATTTCTTGACTGGAAGCTACCGACGACGGTTTGTGATCGCGTTGTGGAATTGCCTCAAATTCGAACGATCCGGCAGCTTTTTCGTGGAGGGGGTCCCGAACTGCCGTATTGGAAGGCAGTAAGGGATTTGCGGGTCTTTGATTGATGGAAGGATCGTGTCCGAGGGGTGGTGTAGGTCGGCGGCGATGGGCAGCGCTTTCCGGCGAGGCCGGGCTGATCAGCGTGCCGCGGCTGGCAGGCTAATGAGAGGATCATCAGGGGAATCGCATTTGGAAATTTTTGTAGTCTGATTGTTCACTTGCGTTTGCGGTTGCGATGGATTCTTCGCTTGGCCGGCGGATTTTCGCCCTTGGGAGGATGCCGTGGAAGAATTCGTCGCCTGCTGGGAAGGGCTTGATGATCCGCGCACCGGCAATGCCGAACTGCATGATTTCCACGAACTCCTGGTGATCGCGCTGTGCTCNACCGCGTCCCGGCAACCAGTTGACACGTCGCCAACCGCGATTCGGCCGGTCGCGGACATGTGACGCACACGGTGGAACACGGCGGCAGTGACCGCCGGGCTCCTGATGGTCTCGTGCGGCGGCTACTTCTTGCCGCCGAAGAGGTTGGCGAAGAATTCCACCATCTCGGGGACCATGCGCTGGCCGTAGCCGCCGGCGGCTGCCAGCGACAGCGCCTGCTTGGGGGCGTTCGACATGACGCTCGGCACGCCCAGATCGTCGGCCATGCGGCTGTAATAGCCGACATCCTTGCGGGCATTGGCAACCGAGAAGGCCAGCATGTCCGGCTTGCCGTCGACGGCATAGGCCTTGACGAAATCCATCATGCCCGACTTCAGCGGCCCCGCCGACATGACGCCATAGAGCGTGTCGCGCTCGATGCCGGCCTGGTCGGCCATGGCGAAGGCTTCCGACATGGCACAGGCGGTCGTCATGGCGAAGAAGTTGTTGATCAGCTTCAGCGTATGGCCGGCGCCGAGCGGGCCGACATGGAAGATGTTCTCGCCCAGATCCTCGAAGACGGGCCTGGCCCGTTCGAAGGCCTCCGTGCTGCCGGCGGCCATGATGTTCAGCTTGCCCTCGACGGCATGGGAGGGCGTGCGGCCAAGCGGCGCGTCCATGTATTCCGCGCCGGCTTCAGCCACGGCCGCAGCGATCCGCTTGGTGGAATCGGGCAGCGACGTGCCGAAATCGATGACGAGACTGCCCGGGCGCAGGCCGGCAATGACGCCGTCCTCGCCGAACATGCGCGCCTCTACCGAGGCGGAGGTGTCCATGCACAGCATCACGATGTCGCTGCGGCCGGCGAGTTCGCGCGAGGTGGCCGATTCGACCGCACCACGCCCGACCGCCGCATCGACATTCGTCCGGCTGCGATTGGCGATCACGGTCATCGGGTAGCCCAGCCCCTGCATGCGCCCGACCATGGCCGATCCCATGAGTCCGAGGCCGATGAAACCGATGGAAGGCTGATTGGTCATGCTCGATCCTTTTGCTGCTGTCCGGCGGCGGGCCGATCTCGGTGGCCGCCGGCGACGCTGAAAACCATCGATACTCCGGTACCGACTGGCACAGCGTATACGTTGTTGACCCGGTCGAGTCATCGGATATAGTCGGAGCCGGGAGAAAATACTGCAATGCAATATTGCATCGCAGCAAGGAGGGTGCGTGTTCAACTTGAACAACGCGTCACAATGGGAGGAACAGCATGAATTTCGGATATCTCAAGGGTACGGCCGCCGCGCTTCTACTTGGCGCCAGCGTCGTCGCGCTCGGATCGGCCGCACCGGCCGCCGCGCAGGTCAAGCTGATTGGCGCCAGCCAGTTCGACGAGAACCACGCCTTCACCAAGACGATGCGCAAGTTCGAGGAGCTGGTGACGGCCTGCTACACCGAGGAGCCGATCGAGTTCGAGATGCATCTCAACTCCGAGCTTGGGCTGGAGAAGGACTACGTCGCCTACATGAACCAGGGGCTGTCGGTGGATTATGCCGTGGCCTCGCCCGCCCACATGTCGACCTTCTCGAAAATGGCGCCGTTGATGGACATGCCGTTCCTGTTCCGGGACGAGGACCACTGGAACAAGGTGCTCGAGGCGGATGCCCTGAAGCCGATCGCCGACGACATCCTGGAAAAGGCCGACATCCGGCTCCTGGGCTATGCCGGCGGTGGCACGCGCAACATCTTCGCGACGCGGCCGGTCACCAACATGGAGGAGATGAAGGGCCTGTCGATCCGCATGCAGGGCGCCCCGATCTGGACCAGCGTCTTCAATGCGCTCGGCGCGGCACCGACCGTGATCGCCTATAACGAGGTCTACAACGCCATCCAGACCGGCGTGATCGAGGCCGCCGAGAACGAGGCGGCCGGCGTCGAGCAGATGAAGTTCTACGAAGTGGGACCGGATCTGTCGCTGACCAAGCACGCCATCACCATCCGGCCGCTGATGATGTCGAACAAGACCTATCAGCGCCTGCCGGAAGCCCTCCAGGCGTGCATCGACGAGGCGGGTCCGCAGGCGGGCCAGCATGGCCGCGAGATCGAGAGCAGCGAGGACGGCAAGAAGGTCGACGCCATGGTCGAGAAGGGCTGGATCAAGACCCACGAATTCACCGACCGTGAAGCGATGCTGGCCGCCGCCAATCCGGTGCTGGAAGCCTATGCCGAGGAACTCGGCGCGGCCGACGTCCTGAAGAACATCCAGGCGATCCAGTAGTTCGCCCTGCGCCGGGGCGGTCCTGCCGCCCCGGCGTCGTCAGCTGCCTTCGCGTTTCCCCGCATAATCGGTAGAGTTCATGCATCGCATCCTCGACGCAGTCCACCTCGTCCTCAAAGTGGCGCTGGGCCTGCTCGTCGCCGGCCTCATCATTCCCGTGACGATGCAGGTGCTGTCGCGTTCCGACTACGTGCCGCGCTACATCTGGACCGAGGAGGTGGCGCGCTTCTGTTTCGTCTGGATGATCATGATCGGCGCCATGTGCGCGGTGCGGGACGGCACCCATTTCGATCTCGAGATCCTGCCGGAATCCCCCAATCCCAAGGTTGAGCGGGCCAAGCGCATCTTCGTGCATCTGATGATCTCGATCGTGGCCCTGATCTTCGTCTGGTACGGCTGGCAGTTCCTGCTCTTCGGCTGGTACCAGACCTCCGAGATCGCCTCGCTGCCGATGAACTGGATGTTCGTCGCCTGGCCGCTGATGGGCGTCATCACGCTGCTCTTCATGGCCGAGAAGATCATGATCGAGCTGCGCCGCCCGATGGGAGAGGTGGCATGACCCCGGGTTTCGTCGCGGCGCTGCTCTTCGGGCTGTTCCTGCTTTTCATCATCCTGCGGGTGCCGGTCGCCTTTGCGCTCGCGCTCGCCTGCATCCCGGTGTTCTTCCTGGAGCCGCGGCTGACGCCGATCCTCCTGCTGCAGGAGATGTTCCGCTCCTACAATTCCTTCGTGCTCCTGGCGGTGCCGTTCTTCCTGCTCGCCGCCAACCTGATGAACGCGGCGGGCATCACCGACCGGTTGATCCGGCTGGCGCGGGCGCTGGTCGGGCATCTTCCCGGCGGCCTGGGCCACGTCAATGTCGTGGTCTCGATGTTCTTTGCCGGCATCTCGGGAAGCTCGACGGCGGATGCGGCCGGTATCGGCTCGCTGCTGATCCCGCAGATGAAGAAGGAGGGGTTCTCCTCCTCCTTCTCCGTCGCGGTCACCGCCTGTTCGTCGGTCATGGGCGTCATCATCCCGCCGTCGATCCTGATGGTGGTCTGGGGCGGGCTGATGTCGGTCTCGATCGGCGGGCTGTTCCTGGCCGGCATCATCCCGGGCATCCTGATCGCCGGCGCGCAGATGACCACCGTTTACATCTACGCGAGGCGCCACGGCATGGGGCTGCACGCGCGTGCGACCCTGAACGAGCTCGCGGGCGCGATCCTGGGGGCGGTGCTCGCGCTGATGACGCCGATCATCATTGTCGGCGGTATCGTCGGCGGTTTCTTCACGCCGACCGAGGCCTCGGTGATCGCCGCGCTCTATGCGCTCTTCCTCGGCGTGGTCGTCTATCGCACCATCGGCGTGCGCCTGCTGACCGAGGTCCTCTACGACACCGGACGCTTCGCCTCGATCGCGCTGTTCTGCATCGGCACCGCCAGCGCCTTCGGCTGGATCCTAGCCTATTTCAAGGTCCCGGCGGCCCTCGTCGCCTATGTGCAGGCGATGGATCTCGGCGTCACCGAGATGGGCTTTGCCGTCGCGATTGCGTTCCTGGTCATCGGCTGCTTCATCGACGCGATCCCGGCGATCATCATTCTTGGCACGGTGCTGTGGCCGGTCACCCAGTCGGTCGGCATGCATCCGATCCACTTCGCCATGATCGGCGTGATCAGCCTCGCCTTCGGCCTCGTGACGCCGCCCTACGGACTGTGCCTGCTGATCTCGTGTTCGGTCGCCGGCATAACGGTCAAACGAGTGTTGCGGGACGTCACGATCATTCTCGCGCCGATGCTGGCGATCCTGGCGCTTGTCATCATCTTCCCGTCGATCAGCCTCTGGCTGCCGCGGATGCTGATGCCGCAATTCGTCAACTGAGCGATCGGCCCAGGGAAAGGAGCGCGGCACCCGGACACGGTATGCCGCGTTTCCCGTTTGCGCCGGGTACGATCGCGAGGAGAAACGCATGACACGCAGCGATCGACGGCCGGACCTGTGGCTTCATCAACAGGCGATGCCGTTCTGGATCGGGCGGGCGCAGGACCCGCAGCATGGCGGCTTCGTCGACCGGCTGTCGGCCGGCGGCGAGCCCTATGTGGAGGATCCGAAGACGACGCTGGTGCAGGCGCGGATGCTGTTCACCTGCGCCCATGCTCGGCTGAACGGCGGCGGGAGCGAATGCGTGGACGGCGCCGAGACCGCGCTGGCCTTCCTGACGGATCATCTGCGCGATCCTGTCGATGGCGGCTTTTTTCGCGCGGTCGGCCGCGACGGCGACCCGGCCGCGCCCGGCGCGAACCGGGTCAAGGACGCCTACGACCACAGCTTCGTGCTGCTCGGCCTTGCGGCATGGCTGCGGCTCGGTGCTTCGGACGCGGCGCAGACGATGCTCGAGGAGACCTTCGCCTGGTTCCACGGCACGCTCTTCGATCCGGCGACCGGCGGCTATCACGAGGACGACCGTGTCACGCGGCCATCCGAGCCCTATCCGCTGCCGCGCCGCCAGAACCCGCACATGCATCTCTTCGAGGCGCTGCTGGCGCTGTACGAGGCGACGGGCGAGGCGCGCTGGCTCGACCATTCCCGCCGCATCCTCGGTGTCTTCGAGGCGCATTTCTTCGATGCAGATACCGGATCGCTGCGGGAATTCCTGGACCGCGATCTCGGCGAAGCGCCGCCGCCGGCCGGCCGCATCCGCGAACCCGGCCACCAGTTCGAATGGGTCTGGCTGCTGCACCGCTACGCGGCGCTGTCCGGCGACCGGCGCTTCGACCCCCATGCCGCGGTGCTCTACCGGTTCGGCTGGAACCACGGCACGCATCGCGGCGGGCGCCTGGGTGGCGGCGTCTATGACGAGATCGATCCGTCGGGCGCCCCGATGGCAGTCTCGATGCTGCTGTGGCCGCAGACGGAAGGCATCAAGGCGCATCTGGCGCGGGCCGAATCGGCCGGCGACCGCGAGGGCATGACCCGGGCCCGGCAATTGTCGGCGCTGATGTTCAAGAACCACATCGCCGCCGACCGCCCGATCTGGCGCAACCAGATCGACCTCGACGGCAGGACGCTGCAGCCGGACGCCCCGACGCGGCTGCTCTACCATGTCGCCATGGCGATCATCGAAGGCCAGCGGCTGGGTGCGTGGACGCCGCAATAGGGGGCGTCCACCAGAGAACTGACTGAGTGTGCTGCGGCTGCCCGCAACGGGGCTGCACTCGTAATCGCCATCGGCGGGTCCGTCAGGCCCCGTCGGCCGCCACGGCGACGCTGCTTCCGGACCGTCCGGCCTCGATCAGCGCGTCGATCAGGCGATGCACCTTCAGCGCCTCGCGTCCCGAGATCCGCGGCGAACGGCGCTCGTCCAGCGCATCGAGGAAATCGGCGATGGCGCTGCGATGCCAGTCATGGGGGAAGTCCATCGGATTGGCGCCGGTACCGCCGGCGGTCTTCAGCGGCGCGACAAGCTCGGTGCGCCCATCGTGGAAGGCGACGTCGAGTCCGGTGCCGGCCAGGACGGCCGTCCCGTTGCGGCAGATGAACTCGATCCGCTCGGCAAAGCCCGGATAGGCGGCCGTCGTCGCGTCGACCGTGCCGAGCGCGCCGTTTTCGAAGCGGATGCCGGCAGCGACCATGTCCTCGGTCTCCATCACATGCAGCGGACTGGTCGCGGCAAAGCCGCGGACCTCGGCCGCACGCCCAGCCAGGCTCAGCATGAGATCGAGCGTGTGGATGCCCTGGGTCAGGAGAACGCCGCCGCCGTCGCGTGCGAGACTGCCGCGGCCCGGCTCGTCGTAATAGGCCTGCGGGCGCCACAGGCGGATCGTGGTCGAACAGCCGGCGATCTCGCCGAGATTGCCTCCAGCTAACATCCGGGCGAGCGCTTCGCCGGCCGGGCGGAACCGGTACTGCAGGACGATGCCGAGCGTCACGCCGGCGGCTTCGCACGCCGCGACCAGCCGGGTGGCGCGCTCCGTGGTGATTTCCACCGGCTTTTCCAGGAGGACGTTCTTGCCCGCCGCGGCGCATCGCCCGACGATGTCGAGATGCGTGTTGGCCGGGGTCATGACGATGACGCTGTCGACGCCGGGATCCTCGAGGATCGTCTCCAGGCGCTCGCAAGTCGGGAACGGGAACTGCGCCGCGAAGGCCTCGCGCCTAGCGGCTGTCGGGCTGTAGGCGTAGGCGACCTCGACCCGGTCGGCGAGATCCATGAGGCTGCGGGCATGGGCGCCCACCACCATGCCGAGCCCGACCAGTGCGACCCGTCGTTTCTGAACCGTCAAAATCCGTTCCTCCCCCGAATATGCAGTGAACCTTCCCGTTGTTACTGTCGGCCAGATGCCGGGGGATGCCAAGGGTCGATCCGCGCCGCGATGGAGGCGCGGGCGGTGAGGGGAATACGCAAGAAAGCCCCCGGAAACGTCGGTCTCCGGGGGCTTTGTCGTGAACTGCGTTCGGCTTAGCTGCGCTTGCCGTCGATGCGACGCGGCACGTTCAGCGGGTTGGACTCCTGCAGGGCCTTCGGCAGCAGCGCGTCAGGCATGTCCTGGTAGCTCACCGGACGCAGGAAGCGCGCGATGGCGAGCGTGCCGACCGAGGTGGAGCGGCCATCCGACGTCGCCGGGTAGGGGCCGCCGTGCACCATGGCCGGGGCGACCTCGACACCGGTGCCGAAGCCGTTGACCAGGATCCGTCCGGCCTTCTCCTCCAGCACGGGCAGAAGCTTGCGGGCGTCGTCGTGGTCGCCCTCTTCCATGTGAACGGCGATGGTCAGCTGACCTTCCACCGCTCCTAGAACCTTCTGGAGTTCGGCTTCGTCGGTGCAACGCACGATCAGCGAGGTCGAACCGAAGACCTCTTCCTGCAACTCGGGATGGGCGAGGAAATCGCCCGCCTTGGTGGAGAACAGGGCGGCCTGGCCCTGGAACTTCTCGCCGACCTTGCCTTCGGCCAGCTTCTCCACCTGGGAGTGGCTGGCCAGGCGCTCGACGCCCTCGCAATAGGACTTGTGGATGCCCGGCGTCAGCATGGTCGCGGCCGGCGCCTCGCCGAGTGCCGCACTGGCGCCCTTCACGAAGCTCTGCAGGCCGTCGCCGTCGATGGCCAGGATCAGGCCGGGATTGGTGCAGAACTGACCGGCACCCATGGTCAGCGAGCCAACGAAGGCCTTGCCGATCGCTTCGCCGCGTGCGGCGAGCGCGCCGGACAGAAGCACGACCGGGTTGATCGAGCTCATCTCGGCATAGACAGGGATCGGCTCGGGGCGAGCGGCGGCCGTGGCCATCAGCGCCGTACCGCCACCGCGCGAGCCGGTGAAGCCGACAGCCTTGATGCGCGGATCGGCGACGAGGCCCTGGCCGATGTCGCGGCCGGAGCCGAACAGCATCGAGAAGACGCCCTCATGCAGGCCGCAATCCTTGACTGCCTTCTGCACCGCCTTGCCGACGAGTTCGGACGTGCCGGGATGGGCCGAATGGGCCTTCACGATGACCGGGCAGCCGGCGGCCAGCGCCGAGGCCGTGTCGCCGCCCGCGACCGAGAAGGCCAGCGGGAAGTTGGAGGCGCCGAAGACGGCGACGGGGCCGACGGCGACATTGCGCAGGCGCAGGTCGACGCGGGGCATCGGCTTGCGGTCCGGCATCGCCGGGTCAATGCGGGCTTCCAGGAAGGAGCCTTCGCGCACGGTGGCGGCGAACAGCCGAAGCTGGCCGACGGTGCGCCCGCGCTCGCCTTCGACACGGCCCTGGGGCAGGCCGGTCTCGGTGACGCAGCGCTGGACCAGCTCGTCGCCGATATCCATGATGTTCTGCGCGATGGTCTCCAGGAACACCGCCCGCGTTTCCAGATCGGTCTCGCGATAGATCGGGAAGGCTTCGGCGGCGAGCGCGCAGGCCTTTTCCAGATCGGCACGCTCGGCGGCGCCGAACGCCGGCTGGAGCTTCTCGCCGGTCGCGGCGTCGAGACCGAAGATCTCGCCTGCGCTACCGTGTCGTGTCGCGCCTCCGATAAGGAGGTCTCCTGTCAAAGCCATCAATTCACCTGTCATTTGCAGCCATGCCCGCTCTGCCGAGGCGAACGGGCGATTCAGTACCCGGAATGTTTGTCACGGGTGGCGAGCTTTCAATGCATACGTCGAGATTAGAGCGCCATGCATCCGACCGGATGCTCTAACCCGTTGAAACTCCGCATCGTGCTTTCTGAAAATCTATCCGATCTTCGTGTCAGGGCGGCAAGGCCGAAAGGCCATCTGCACGAGTCATGCGACGCGTCGGCGCCATTCGCCGATGACCCGCCACACGTGTCATCATATGACGCTCGGGGCAAGGCCGGCGATGTGCTATGGGTCGCGACCGGGAGGGCGACCAGCCCAAGGGATACATTGCCGTCGCCGGGTCGGAAGCCTGGAGTCGGTCAGTGAGGGCGGCTTGGGCCGGCGCGGCGGTGTGAGGCGCCGACCTGCCGGTGAGCGCAAGTTCGGACGAAGGGGGCATGATGGAACGGCGAAGGCTTGGAACGAACGGACCGGAGGTCGCGCCCGTGGGGCTCGGCTGCATGAGCTTCGGAGGCATCTACGGGGCAACCGACGTGGTGGAGAGCCATCGCACGCTGGCCCGGGCGATCGATCTGGGGATCGACCACCTGGATACCGCCGACATCTATGGCCAGGGCGTCTCGGAAGAGGTGATCGGCAGCTTCCTGAAGACCCGGCCGCACCGTTTCGTCATCGCCACCAAGGCCGCGATCAAGGTGTCGCCGCAGCGCAGCTTCGACAATTCGCCCGACCATCTGCGAAGTGCCCTCGAAGGCTCGCTGCGCCGGCTGGGCGTCGAACATGTGGATCTGTTCTACATCCACCGGCGCGAGGCCGGGCGCCCGATCGAGGACGTGATGGCGACGCTGGTGCGCTTCAAGGAGGAGGGCAAGATCGGCGCGATCGGCCTGTCCGAAATCTCGCCGGGCACGCTGCGCCGGGCCAATGCCGTGCATCCGGTGGCCGCGGTGCAGAACGAATATTCCCTCTGGACGCGGCTGCCCGAACTCGGCCTCATCCAGGAATGCGAGCGCTCGGGGACTGCGCTGGTGGCCTTCTCGCCGCTGGCGCGCGGCATGTTCGGCGCCAGGAAGCTGGTGCCGGCTGATTTTCCGCCGGGTGATTTCCGCATCACCAATCCGCGTTTCATGGAGCCGAATTTCAGCCACAACCTCGCCGCTGCCGACCGCTTCCGGGCGTTCGCAGCGGAGCGCGGCCAGTCGCCTGCGGCGCTGGCAATCGCGTGGGTGCTGCACCGCTCGGCGCAGATCGTGGCCATCCCCGGCACGCGCTCGGCACTGCATCTGGAAGACGATGCCGCGGCAATGGCGATCCGCCTGTCGCCGGAGGACATGGCCGTCATCGAGGCCGTGCTGCCGGTGGGCTTTGCCCATGGCGACCGCTATTCCGACGCCCAGGCCGTCGGGCCGGAACGCTATTGCTGAGCCGGCACATCAGAGCCGGCCCCGGCCGCCTTGGCGCGGGCCTTCCGGGCGAGTTAAGCTCGCAGCTCGCGCCCCGGCCGGCGCCGATCCACCGCCCGCATCCGCGGGATCCATCCGGCGTGATCCTCGCGCCATCTGCAGGACGGTCTTTCCGACCGCTCATTTCCTCGAGGTCGATCCGAACATGACCCAGTCGCAAGCCAACACCCGCAACGGTGGCCGCATCCTGGTGGACCAGCTCCTGAAGCAGGGGGCGGATACTGCCTTCTGCGTGCCCGGCGAGAGCTATCTGGCGGTGCTCGACGCACTGTATGACAGCCGCGACGACATCCGCCTGATCAATGCCCGCCACGAGGCCGGCGCCGCCAACATGGCCGACGCCTACGGCAAGCTGGCCGGCCGGCCGGGCCTGTGCTTCGTCACACGCGGGCCCGGTGCCTGCCACGCGGCGGTCGGCGTCCACACCGCCTTCCAGGATTCCACGCCGATGATCCTGTTCGTCGGCCAGGTCGGCCGCGACATGCGCGACCGCGAGGCCTTCCAGGAGATCGACTACCGGCGGATGTTCTCGCCCGTCGCCAAATGGGCCGCCGAGATCGAGACGACCGCGCGCATTCCCGAATATGTCGCGCGGGCCTACCAGGTGGCGATGTCGGGACGGCCGGGGCCGGTGGTGCTGGCGCTGCCCGAGGACATGCTGACCGAGATGGCCAGCGTCGGCGATGCGCCGAAGGTGAAGCCCGTCCAGGGGCATGTAACCGCCGACGACGCTGCGGCGATCCGGGCGATCCTCGCCGAGGCGAAGCATCCGCTGCTGCTGGTCGGCGGCAGCGGCTGGACCGACGAGGCGGCCCGCGACATCACCGCCTTTGCCGAGGCGAACGGGCTGCCGGTTGCCAGCTCCTTCCGCCGGCAGGACGTGGTCTCGGCCGCTTCCTCCAGCTTCGTCGGCGATTTCGGCACGGCCGGTGCGCCAAGCCTGGTCAGGCGGATGCAGGAGGTCGACGTCCTGATGGTCGCCGGCGCCCGGCTCGGCGAGATGACGACCAAGGGCTATACCACCCTCGACACGCCATCGCCGCGGCCGCGGCTCATCCATGTCCATGCCGGCGCAGAGGAGGTGGGCCGGGTGTTCCAGCCCGAACTCGGCCTCTGCGCCTCGCCGGCCTCGCTGGCCGGTGCACTTGCCGAGGCCCGCTGGTTCGAGCCGTCGCATTTCGAGGGCTGGCGGACGCAGCTGCGCCAGGAATTCCTTGCCGACGTGGAGCCGGAGCGGGAGGCGGGTGCGCTGGATCTGGCGGCGGCCTTCACCACCCTGCGCGAACGGCTGGAGACGGACGCCATCGTCACGCTGGATGCGGGCAACCACACCGGCTGGCCGCAGCGCTATCTGCGCTACGGGCGGCCCGGGCGGCAGATCGGATCGACCGCCGGCGCGATGGGCTATGCGGTGCCGGCGGCGGTCGCCGCGGCGATCGCCCATCCCGACCGCACCGTGATCGGCTGCGTCGGCGACGGCGGCTTCCAGATGAGCGGCCTCGAACTGGCAACTGCGGTGCAGTATGGCGCGCGGCCGATCATCTTCGTCTTCGCCAATGGCACCTACGGGACGATCCGCATGCATCAGGAGCGGGAATATCCCGTCCGCGTCGTCGGGACGGACCTGCAGAACCCGGACTTTGCCGCCATGGCGATTGCAATGGGTGCGCATGGCGAACGCGTCACCACCACGGATGAGTTCATGCCCGCCTTCGAGCGGGCGCGCGCCTCCGGCAAGGCGGCGCTGATCGAACTCGTCACCGATGCCGAGCGCATCTCGACCCGCACGACCGTCACGAAGCTGCGCGGCCTCAGCAAATAACCGCCGTTTCAGCCTGCGGCCGGTCTTCGCCGCGCAGCAGGCTGCCAGGCACATCCATTTTCAGGACCACAGCACTCCGGGAGGACACGCACCGATGATCGATCTCTACACTTGGACCACGCCCAATGGCCGCAAGGTCTCCATCGCGCTGGAGGAAATGGGGCTTCCCTATGAAGTCCACTCCGTCGACATCACCAAGGACGAGCAGTTCGATCCGGAATTCCTGAAGATCGCGCCCAACAACAAGATCCCCGCCATCGTCGACCGCGACACCGGCCTGACGCTGATGGAATCGGGCGCGATCCTGATCTATCTGGCGGAAAAGTCGGGCAAGCTGATGCCGAGCGACCCGACGGGCCGGATGAAGACCATCGAATGGCTGATGTGGCAGATGGGCGGCTTCGGCCCGATGCTGGGCCAGGCGCACCAGTATCTGAAGTTCAACAAGGGCAAGGCGCCCTTCGCCGAGGAGCGCTTCTCCAAGGAAGTCCGCCGGCTCTACGGCGTCCTCGACACCCAGCTCGGCCGCGAGCCCTATGTGGCCGGCGAATATTCGATCGCCGACCTGTCGATCTGGCCCTGGGTGTCGCG
The DNA here is from genome assembly GCF_036549475.1 of Aurantimonas sp. A2-1-M11. Classification (NCBI taxonomy): domain Bacteria; kingdom Pseudomonadati; phylum Pseudomonadota; class Alphaproteobacteria; order Hyphomicrobiales; family Aurantimonadaceae; genus Aurantimonas; species Aurantimonas sp. A2-1-M11. Next base: position 39,840 of record NZ_JAZHLI010000002.1, read on the forward strand.
CCACGAATGGCAGGAGATCTCGCTCCACGACTTCCCCAATGTGAAGCGCTGGTATGTGGAGCTTGCCGGGCGCGAGGCCGTGCAGAAGGGCTATCACGTGCCGAAATTCACCCAGGACATTCCGATGCCCTGACGGTCTCATGCCTGGAAGAACGGAAGAAGGCGGGGCGCACGGCGTCCCGCCTTCCTCGTGTCAGCCGTTGCGCGGCAGCCGGCTTTCGGCCGGCACCTCCAGCAGGTCGCTGGGCTCGATGGGCGCGTTCTCCGGCGCCTCCACATGCCCCGTGTCGACCTTGCGCTGGCTGCGCGGCACATAGTCGGGGGCTGGCCAGCGCATGTTGAGGAACAGGCCCAGCGCCCCCAGACCGGCGCCGACCAGGTCGGTCGTCAGGCCGGGCTTGATCAGCGTGAAGGCGGCGATGACATAGATCGCCCGCGTCGGCCAGTTGGCCGGTTTCAGCAGATAGCCCGAGAGCCCGCCGGTCAGCAGCGTGACGCCGGTGATTGCGGTCACGACGGAGATGGCGACCTTGTCCCAGTCGCCGATCAGCAGCAGCGACGGGCCGAAGACGAACATGAACGGGATGATGTAGCCGGTCAGCGCCAGCTTCACGGCCGCGATACTGGTGTCCCAGACCGCCGAGCGGCTGATGCCGCAGGCCGCGTAGACGGCGATCGCGACCGGCGGGGTGATGGCGGACAGGATGGCGAAGTACAGCACGAACATGTGCGCCGCCTCGACAGCCACGCCGAGCCGCACGAGTGCCGGCACCAGCAGCGCCACCTGGACGATGTAAGCGGGGGTGGTCGGCATGCCCATGCCGAGGATGATCCCGGCCACCATGGTCAGCAGCAGCGCCGGCAGCAGCATGTCCTGGGCCGCGGCACGCACGATGCTGGTGAAGGTGAGGCCGAGCCCGGTCTGGGCGATGACGCCGATGACGATGCCGGCCGTGGCGCAGGCCATGGCCACGATCACCGAGTTGATGGCGCCGGCCTCCAGCCCGTCGATCAGCTTGGCGATGGTGAATTCGCTGCGGGTGGTGCTGCGCATCAGGACGACCGGCACGACCGAGAAGATGCCCATCAGCGCCGAGAAGGGGGCGGAGAAACCGTACATCAGCGTGCCGATGATGATGACCAGCGGCAGGAAGAGATGGCCGCGCTCGCGCAGCACTTCGCCGACGCGGGGCAGATCGGCCTTGGGCAGGCCCTTGAGGCCCTGCTTCTTGGCCTCGAAATGCACGGCAAGGAAGACTGCGAGGTAGTAGAGCAGGGCCGGCAGCAGCGCGAAGGCGGCGACCTTGAGATAGCTGACGCCGAGAAACTCGGCCATGACGAAGGCTGCCGCGCCCATGATCGGCGGCATGATCTGGCCGCCGGTGGAGGCGACCGCCTCGACCGCGCCGGCAAAATGCGGCGGGTAGCCGATGCGCTTCATCAGCGGGATGGTGAAGGTGCCGGTGGTCATCACGTTTGCGACCGCCGAGCCCGAGACCGAGCCGAACAGGCCCGAGGTGACGACGGCGACCTTGGCCGGGCCGCCGGCCTGGCTGCCGGTGAGCGCCAGGGCGAAATCCATGAACAGCTTGCCGATGCCGAGCCGCTCGGCGAGGGCGCCGAAGATGACGAACAGCACGACATAGGTGGCGGACACCTGCGCCGGGATGCCGAACAGCGCGTCGGTCGTCATGTACTGGTATTCGAGCAGGCGGATGAGATGGGTGTTGGTGAAGAACACCTGGTAGCCGAGGAAGATCAGCGCGGTGATCGGCAGGATCGGGCCGATGGCGCGGCGCGTGGCTTCCAGCACCACGACGATCATTAGCGTGGCGAAGCTCAGGTCGGTGGCCGAGACCGGCCCGACATAGGCCATCCGGGTGTTGAAATATTGCTGCTCGACGATGGGATAAGCCGAGGCGGCGATCGAGCCGATCAGGAACAGCCAGTCGAGCGGACGAGGGGCCTTGCTCTGGCCCGAGGCGAACATCGGCAGGGACAGATAGGCCAGCACGAGCGCAAAGCCGAAATGCGTCGCGCGAAGGGTGAAGGCGTTGGGCGGCCCGAAATAGGCGACATACAGGTGGAAGAGGCTCATCGTCACGGCGACGACGGTGATCGACCGCTTCAACCAGAGTTCGTGTCGGAACATCTCACCCCCCGTGGACAGGCCAGTCCGCTGGACCCGTCGCTGTGCCGCCCGCAGGCTTCCTCAAGCAGAAGGCGTGCGGCTCCTCCCGAAGCCGCACGCCCATCGTTTCGTCCTACATCTCGATGCCGTTGGCCTTGTAGAAGGCCTTGGCACCCTCATGCATCGGCACGCCAACGTCCTGGGACATCTCCTCGACGGTGATGTCCTTCATCGCGGCGGCGATGGCGGCGAGATCCTGGCGGTTCTCCCACATCTTGCCGAGAATGCCCTCGACCAAGCCGGCGTCCAGATCGCAGCGCGCGATGACATGGGTGGCGTAGCCCACCGCGGTCACGTCCTCGTCCTGGCCCGGATAGGAGCCCGCGGGGATGGTCACCGCCGTGTAGCCGGGATTGATCTCGGTCTTCATCTTCTCGATGAAGGCATCATCCAGCGGCACGATCTTGATCTCGGACGAATTGGCGAGATCCATGATGGCCGAGGCCGGCACCGTGGTTCCGAGGGTGAAGATGTCGGAATTGTTGTCCTGCATCAGCGAGACGCCGTCCGAATAGGACACGTAGTCGACGGCCGCGAGATCCTCATAGGTCAGGCCGGCGGCCTGCAGGACGGCGCGGGTCACCTGCTCGGCGGTGTTGCCGACCGGCTGGGTGGCCAGCCGCTTGCCGGCGAAGTCCTCGACCGTTTCGATGCCGGTGCTGGCGGTGGTGACGATCTGGAAATACTGCGGATAGAGCGTTGCGAGATTGCAGACATTGTCGGCCTCGCCCTCGAAGGGCTCGCGCCCCTTGATGGCGTCGACGGTCGAGATGGAATTGGCGAAGCCCATGTCGGCAGCGCCATTCTGGACGCCCTGGACGTTGGCGACACCGCCGCCCGGCAGGACCTGGATCCCGACGCCGTCGGGCGCCATGCCCTGGATGGCGCCGCCCAGCGGATACCACGAGCCGCCCTGCGGGCCGGTCATCAGCCGCAATTGCTGCGCCTGTGCCGGCAGGGTCATCGCCATGCCCACTCCGGCGAGTGCGAGCGTCAGTAGGGTCTTGTTCATGTCTTTCTCCTCCCATTATTTGCGCCCGTCACGGGCGCTCGGTCACGTCGACGCGCCCTCCCGCTCGAACAGGAAGGCGGCGCCCGCCCGTTCGGCAATCTCGCGCAGTTGCGCGGCGAGCTTCGCAGACAAGGGGATGCCGTGCGCCAGCCTGTCGGCCTCGCGGGCATATTCGGGGTCTCCCGCCACCATCACGGGCGTGGCGGGGTCGATCGGATCGGTGGCGCGCAGGCCGTCGACCATCCGGTCGAGATCGTCCTCGAATTCGGCGCGCGAGCCGCGGATCATCGCCGGATCGAGCGCAAGGATGAAATGGCCGACATCGTGCTTGCGGCCGGGCTTGCCGCGCAGCGGCGTCAGCGCGGCGCCGGACAGCACGCTGGACAAGATTTCGACCATGGTGGCGAGGCCGTAGCCCTTGTGTCCGCCCAGCGGCACCAGCAGCGGGTCGAGCAGCGCCAGGGCGGGATCGCGCTGCGGCGTGCCTTGGCGCGTCAGGGCCCAGCCCTCCGGCAGTTCCGTCTCCGCCCGCTGCGCCAGCTTCAGCTTGCCGATGGCCGCTGTGGACGTCGCCATGTCGAGGAGAAACGGCTTGCCGCGCGCCGACGGGGCGGCGAAGGCGATCGGATTGGTGCCGAGCTTGGGCTCCAGCCCACCGGTCGGCACGATGCCGGCCCGCCAGACGGAGGAGGTGGAGATGCCGATCAGGCCCTGTTCGGCCAGGCGCCGCACATAGACGCCTGCTGCGCCGTAATGGTTGGAATTGCGGATCGACACGGCCGCGATGCCAAAGCGCGAGGCGCGTTCGGCCGCCATGTCGACCGCCATCATGCCCGGGACCTGGCCGAAGCCGGCATCGCCGTCGATCAGCGCCACGGCGCCCATGTCATGCACGATCCGGATGTCCGGTGTCGCGGTGGCACCGCCATTGGCCAGTTGCTGGTCATACAGCGGCAACAGGGTCAGGCCATGCGAATCGATCCCCATGAGGTCTGCCGACACCAGCACGTCGGCGGTCACCGCCGCGTGGGCGTCGCTCATGCCCCAGGCGGTCAGGATCGCCAACGCCTGTCGCCGCCAGGTCGCGCCGGCGACCCTCTCGGCCGAGTCGAACTGCATGCCGTTTCCTCCGGCCGGTTCTTCCTGCGATCTTATGACATGGGGATCGCTTGGGAAGGGACGCCATCATGCCAGTGCCAAAGTTGTCAAGCGGCATCGCGGCAGCGTATGGGATCGGGGGCATCGACGGACGGCCAGACGTCGCTATGCTGCCATGGCGTCTTGCGGGGGCGAGACGCGTCCAGGTCGTATGATGATTCAAGGGGAGGGTCGACGCAATGACGTCGCAGAAGAAGATCGCCGTGGTGACCGGTGCAGGCACCGGCGTGGGCAAGGCCATCACCACCGCACTCGTCGCCGACGGGTTCACGGTCGTGATGACCGGACGCCGGCGCGAAGTGCTGGAAGAGGCTTCCCGGCAGATCGGCGAGGATTCGACCCTGGTCGTGCCGGCCGACATTTCCGACAAGGCATCGGTCGAGGCGCTGTTTGCTGAAGTTGAGACGCGCTTCGGCCGGCTCGACCTCCTCGTCAACAATGCCGGCACCGGCACGCCCGCCATCCCGATGGAAGAACTGACCGCCGAGCAGTGGAACATGGTCGTCGGGGCCAACCTCACCGGCGCGTTCTTCTGCACGCAGGAAGCGTTCCGGATGATGAAGGCGCAGACGCCGCATGGCGGCCGGATCATCAACAACGGCTCGGTCTCGGCGACGACGCCGCGTCCGAACTCGTCGCCCTATACCGCCACCAAGCATGCCATCACGGGCCTCACCAAGGCGACGGCGCTGGACGGCCGGCCGTTCGACATCGCCTGCGGCCAGATCGACATCGGCAACGCCACCACCGAGATGACCGCCCGCATGTCCAAGGGCGTGCTGCAGGCGGACGGCACGACGGCGGTCGAGCCGACCATCGACGCCGGCCATATCGGCCGCGCGGTCGCCCACATGGCGAGCCTGCCGCTGGAAGCCAACGTCCTGACGATGACGGTAATGGCGACGCAGATGCCCTTCGTCGGCCGCGGATAGCGCCCGTATCCGTCCGGGCCACCGTCCGGCCCGGACGCCCTCGTGACAGACAAGCAGAGCAGGAAACACGATGACCGCATGTTCCGCCGTCCGGCCCTATCGCGGGGTCTATCCCGTCGCGCCGACCATTTTCACCGAGGACGGCGTGCCGGATCCCGAGGGCCAGCGCCGGGCGATCGACTTCATGATCGACGCCGGCTCGACCGGCATCTGTATCCTGGCGAATTTCTCCGAGCAGTTCGTGCTGTCCGATGCCGAGCGCGACGAGCAGATGCATCTCGTGCTCGAGCATGTCGCGGGCCGTGTGCCCGTGATCGTGACCACCAGCCACTTCTCCACCGACGTGTGCGTCGCGCGCTGCAAGGCGGCCGAAGCTGCCGGCGCGGCGATGGTCATGGTGATGCCGCCCTATCACGGCGCCACCTTCCGGGTCGGCGAGCGGCAGGTCTTCGAGTTCTTCCGGGCGCTGTCCGACGCCATCTCGATCCCGATCATGATCCAGGACGCGCCGGTCGCCGGCACGCCGCTGCCGCCGGCGCTGCTCGCCCGCATGGCCGCGGAACTGGAGAACGTCTCCTATTTCAAGATCGAGACCGCCGGCGCGGCGTCGAAGCTGCGCGAACTGATCGCACTCGGCGGTGACGCTATCGAAGGTCCGTGGGACGGCGAGGAGGCGATCACGCTGATGGCCGATCTCGATGCGGGCGCGACCGGCGCGATGACCGGAGGCGGCTTTCCCGACGGCATCCGCCAGATCGTCGATCCCTATTTTGCCGGCGACCGGGCCGCGGCCGTGGCGGCTTATGCCCGCTGGCTGCCGCTGATCAATTACGAGAACCGCCAGACCAGCTTCGCCACGGCCAAGATCCTGATGAAGGAAGGCGGCGTCATCGCCAGCGACGCGGTGCGCAAGCCGATCGCGCCGGCGCATCCGGACACGCGCGCAGGCCTCCTGGAACTGGCGCGCACGCTGGATCCCCTGGTTCTGCGCTGGGGCCGCTAGGTCCTCGGCGCCTGTGGTGACGCCGGCGCCGCCCTCCGCGCTGAACCACGCGCCACATCCAAGGGAGACGAGACAGATGAGCACAAATCCAGCGGGCAATACCGGGGGCGGGCCGTCGCCCCGTTACGTGTTCGCGCCGGCAGAAACGGTCGCCGTTCCGGTCGTCGGCAGCGACGCGCTGTTTCCGGTGCACCGCATCTATTGCGTCGGCCGCAACTATGCCGCCCATGCCGTCGAGATGGGGCACGATCCCGACAAGGAACTGCCGTTCTTCTTCCAGAAGAACCCCGACAATCTGAGCATCGGGGACGGGGAATTTCCGTACCCGCCACGCTCCAGCGACGTGCATCACGAGATCGAGCTGGTGGTGGCGCTGTCCGGCGGCGGCAAGGACATCCCGCTGGAATCGGCGATGGACCACGTCTTCGGCTATGCGGTCGCGCTCGACATGACCCGCCGGGACCTGCAGGCCGAGGCCAAGAAGCTCGGCCGGCCGTGGGAGGTGGCGAAGGCCTTCGAGCATTCGGCGCCCTGTGCGCCGCTGGTGCCGGCCTCGCAGATCGGCCATCCGACCGAAGGCGCGGTCTGGCTCGACGTTAACGGCGAGCGCCGACAGACGGGCGACCTCAACCAGCTCATCTGGAAGGTTCCGGAGATGATCTCCTACCTGTCCAGCATGTTCGAACTGCGCGCCGGCGACCTGATCTTCTCGGGCACGCCGTCCGGCGTGGCCGCCGTCGAGCGCGGCGACCGCATGCATGCCCATATCGATGGCATTGGCGCTCTGAAGGTCACCGTGGCCTGACCGGGCATCGGCGATCGCTGCCCCGGCTGCCGCGGCCGGGCAGCGCGCCCTAACCGCGGGTCGCATCGCCACGCTTTGGCGGCTTGCCGCCGCGCCGGATGGAACGGGAGCCGCCGCATGTACACAGCCAGCACGGCCTTTCTGGACGCCCTGAGCGAAGCCGGCGTCACCCATATCTTCGCCAATTTCGGCAGTGACCATCCCGGCCTCATCGAGGCGATTGCCGAGGCGCGGGCCAAGGGTCGCACGATCCCGCGGGTGATCACCTGTCCGTACGAGATGGCGGGCATGAGCGCCGCCCACGGATTTGCCCAGGTGTCGGGCCAGGCGCAGGCCGTGATCGTGCATGTGGAATGCGGCACCCAGGCGCTGGCCGGCGCGGTCCACAATGCCGCCAAGGGTCGCGTGCCCATGCTGATCTTCGCCGGCGCCTCGCCCTTTACCCAGGAAGGCGAGATGCGGGGCGGCCGCAACGAATTCATCCAATGGATCCAGGACGTGCACGACCAGCGCGGCATCGTGCGCGGCTACATGAAATACGACAACGAGGTACGCACCGGTCGCAACGTCAAGCAACTCGTCCATCGTGCGATGCAGTTCGCCGGCTCCGAGCCGCGGGGGCCGGTCTATCTGATGGGCGCGCGCGAGGTCATGGAGGAGGAGATCGCCGACCCGGTCACCATCGATCCGGGCCAGTGGGGGGCTCTCGCGCCGGCCGCGCTGCCCGAGGCCTCCGTGAGAACGATCCTCGACGCGCTGGCGAAGGCCGAGCGACCTCTGGTGGTGACCTCCTATGTCGGGCGCAATCCGGCGGCGGTTCCCGAACTCGTCCGCTTCTGCGAGCGGCTTGGCATCGGTGTCCTGGAATCGGTGCCGACCGCCATGAACTTCCCGCACGACCATCCGCTGTACCGCGGTAATCAGTGGAACGAGCCGCGGCAGAATCAGGCGCTGGCGGACGCCGATTGCGTGCTGGTCATCGACAGCGACGTGCCCTGGATCCCGACGATCAACCGGCCCGCCGCGGACGCCATGATCATCCACATGGATGTCGATCCGCTGAAGGAGGCGATGCCGCTCTGGTACATCGGCGCCCGCCACGCCTTCCGCACCGACGCGGCGACGGCGCTCGGCCAGCTGAACGCAGCGCTGGACGCCGCCGCACCCCCGGACGATGTCGTCGATGCACGCAGCCGCCACCATGGCGCGGCGAGTGCCGCCCGGCGGGAGGGACTGGCCGCGCTGGAGGCCGGCGCGACGGACGCGATCACGCCGGAATTCGCCACGGCCTGCGTGCGCCGGCATGTCGATGCCGACACGATCGTCCTCAACGAAGGCATCACCAACTATCCGGTGATCTTCAACCATATGCAGATGTGCGAGCCCGGCTCGATCTTCACCTCCGGCGGCGGCTCGCTCGGCTGGAACGGCGGCGCTGCCATCGGTGCCAAGCTCGCGGCACCGGACAAGACCGTCGTCGCGATGACCGGCGACGGGTCCTACATGTTCTCGGTGCCCTCCAGCGTGCACTGGATGGCCGCCAGATACGGCACGCCGTTCCTCCAGATCGTCTACAACAACGGGGGCTGGAAGGCACCGCGCTTCTCGGCGCTGGGCGTTCATCCCGACGGCTATGCAAGCCGGGCCGACGATCTCGACATCAGCTTCGATCCGGTGCCGCGCTATGCCGACATCGCCGCAGCCGCGGGCGGCGCTTTTGGGCGGCGCGTGGAGCGGCCGGAAGAGCTGGAGGCCGCCGTCGCCGAAGCGTTCGACATGGTGCGCAACAAGGGCCGCTCGGCGGTGCTCGACATCTGGCTGTCCCGGTCGTGACGCCGCTTGTCCGCCGTCTGTCCGACGGGGGATGGCGGAGCCGCCGACACCATGACAGTCTTGCCGACGGCAGAACGACCTGACCGGGAACCGGGAGGCGATCCGGATCGGGCGAAACGGCACCCGCGGGTGCCTGACGACAACAGCGGAGGAGGACGCCATGTTGACGATGAAGAGACGACAGTTCCTGGCAGTGACTGCGGGCGTGCTCGCCGCGCCGGCCCTGATGCGCAAGAGCTGGGCCGCCGATCCCGAGGTGACGCTGAAGCTTCACCATTTCCTGGGACCCCAGGCGCCGGCCCACACCCAGATGCTGGAGCCGTGGGCGAAGGCGATCGAGGAGGGATCGGGCGGCCGGGTCAAGATCGAGATCTACCCGTCGATGACCCTCGGCGGCGCGCCGCCGCAGCTGTTCCGCCAGGTCGCCGACGGCGTCGTCGACATCGTGTGGACGGTGAACGGCTACACGCCCGGGCTCTTCCCGCGGTCCGAGGTCTTCGAGCTGCCGACGATCTTCACCAACGACATCGCGGCGACCAACCTCGCCATGCGCGAGATGTATGACGAATATCTGGCCCCGGAATACGAGCCGGTGCACCTCCTGTTCAACCATGTCCATGCCGGCCAGGCGATCCAGATGGCCAATACGCCGGTGCGGACCGTCGCCGACACCCAGGGCAAGAAGCTGCGCGTGCCGGGTCCGACCGGCAACGACGTCGTGAGCGCCATGGGCGCGACGCCGGTGACCATGCCGGTGCCGGACCTGCCGCAGGCGCTGTCGACCAACGCCGTCGACGGGGCGCTGATCCCCTGGGAGATCATTCCGGCCCTCAAGCTGCAGGAGGTGACGCAGTACCAGATCGAGGGGCCGGACAGGACCCGGTTCGGCACCACCACCTTCCAGGTCTCGATGAACAAGGACCGCTGGGAATCGCTGCCGGACGACATCAAGACGGTATTCGACGACAATTCCGACGAGGCCTTCCTGCGCAAGATCGCCGATGTCTGGCGCGCGGCCGACGACAGGGGCATCCAGATCGCCGTCGACGCGGGCAACGAGCATATCATGCTGACGGCCGAGGAGATGCAGACCTTCAACGATGCGCTCGCGCCCGTCGTGGAGAAATGGCAGGGCGACCACACCGATTTCGACTCGGCGGCCATCGTGACCGCGGCGAAGGCGGCACTGGACAAGCACAAATCCTGATGACGCGTGACGGCGACACGGCCGGCGGGGCGGAAACGCCCCGCCGTGATGGCCGACTGGCGGCCGGTGCGCGGCTGGTCGCCAGGGCCGTCCGTTTCTGGGCACTCGTCGGTGGCGTCCTGTTGACCGGCCTGGCGGTGATGACCGCCCTCAGTGCCGGCTCGAACATTTTCCTCTCGGCGCCGTTTCCGGCCGATCACGAGCTGGTCAAGCATTTCGTCGCCGTCGCCATCTTCATGTTTCTCCCCTACTGCCAGCTCAGCGGGGCGAACGTCACGGTGGACATCTTCACCGAGCGGATGGGCGAGGCGGCGAAGGCCGCGATGGTGGTGTTCTCGGCGATCTTCGCGGCGGCCTTCGCCCTCCTGCTGCTCCGGCAGATGTCCTTCGGCCTGCAGAGCTACATCCAGTATCCCGAGGTCACGCCGGTGCTGAAGCTGCCGCTGTGGACCGCCTTTCCGCCCATTCTCCTGTCGCTGCTGCTGCTGTTTCTGGCAGCCGTGGTGACGGTTCTCGACGGTATCGCCGGCATGCGCGGCCGGCCGAAATGGACCGAGGAACCGCGCGCCGCGGCGAGCAGGCAGGACTGAGATGATCGATCCGTTCCTGCTCGGCCTGCTCGGCATTCTCCTGCTGTTCTTCCTGATCGTGGTCAGGGTGCCGATCGCCTACACGATGATCCTGGTCGGCATGGCCGGCACGGCGATCGAGTCGGGTTCGACGGTGCTTCTGTACCAGTTGAAGGACCTCGCCTACGCGCAGTTCTCGAACTACGATCTGTCGGTCCTGCCGATGTTCATCCTGATGGGCGGGCTGGCATCGCGCTGCGGGCTCTCGCGGGATCTCTTCCGGGCCGCCAATGCCTGGCTCGGCCGCTTCCATGGCGGCGTCGCCATGGCTTCCATCGCGGCCTGTGCGGGCTTCGGCGCGCTGTCCGGCTCGTCCACCGCCACCGCCTCGACCATGGGGCAGGTGGCGCTGCCGGAGCTGCGACGCTTCAAGTTCTCGCCGTCGCTGGCCACCGGCACGATCGCCGCGGGCGGCACGCTGGGCATCCTGATCCCGCCGTCGGTCGTACTCATCGTCTACGCCATCATCGTGGAGACCAACATCGTCACGATGTTCGCCGCCGCGCTGATCCCGGGCATCCTGGCGATGCTGATGTTCATGGCGACGATCGCGCTCTATGTGCGCCTCGTCCCGGGCTCCGGTCCGGTCGGCGAGGCCGTGCCGCGCCGCGAACTGGTGGCCGCGACGATCGCGGTGATTCCGGTCGCGATCATCTTTGGCATCGTCATCGGCGGCATCTATGCCGGCATCTACAGCCCCACGGCGGCGGCGGCGATCGGCGTCTTCCTGGTCGCACTCTATGGCTTCGGCATGGGCCGCATGGACTGGGGGCAGTTCGTCGAGGCGCTGCTGGAGACGGCGCGCACCAGCGGCATGATCTTCCTGATCCTGCTGGGCGCCGAACTCCTGAAGATCTTTATGGCACGGGCCGGCGTGCCCCAGGCCGCGGCGGAGTTCCTCCAGAACAGCGGCATGGCGCCCTTCGAGATCCTCGCGCTGATCATCGTGATCTTCCTGGTCTTTGGCTGCCTGATGGACAGCCTGTCCATGGTGATCCTGGCGATCCCGTTCTTCTGGCCGGTCGTTGCCGGACTCGATTTCGGGCTGGGGCCGGACGAGACCAAGATCTGGTTCGGCATCATCATCCTCGTGGTGGTCGAACTCGGCCTGATCACGCCGCCCGTCGGGCTCAACGTCTTCATCATCAACTCGCTGTCGCCGGACGTGCCGATGCGCGAGACCTTCAAGGGTGTGATGCCGTTCTTCGGCTCGGAGATCATCCGGGTCGTGCTGCTGATCGCGTTTCCCGCGATCTCGCTGATCCTGCCGCGACTGCTGCAATGAGCGCCCGCCGACACCGGGCCTGACCGCCGGGGGCTCAGGGGCGCTGGTAGCGCTCGACCGTCTGTTCGATGGCGCCGAAGATCGAATGGTGGTGATCGTCCAGCATCTCGATGCGCACGGTGTCGCCGAAGCGCAGATACGGCGTCTGCGGGCTGCCATGGGCCCGCGTCTCGCTGCTGCGCATTTCGGACAGGCAGGAATAGCCTGCGCCGCCCTGGTCGACCGGCTTTCCGAGGCCGCCGTCCGCCCGATTGGAGACCGGGCCCGCACCGATGATCGTGCCGGCCGAAAGGGGGCGCGTACGGGCCGCATGGGCGATCAGGGTCGGGAAGTCGCAGCGCATGTCGACGCCCGCATCGGCCCGCCCGAACGGCTTGGCGTTGCGGTCGACGCAGAGTGCGCCATGCAGCCGGGCGCCATCCCAGGCCTCGCCCAGTTCGCCCGGGGTCAGCGCGACCGGCGAGAAGGCCGTGGCGGGTCTGGACTGGAAGTCGTCGCCGCCGTCGCCGGGCGCCAGGTCGCGCAGACAGACAACGTTGACCAGCAGGACGAGGCGGATGGCCTCGCGCGCCTCCTCGATGGTCGCGCCCATCGGCACGTCGCCCGTGATCACGGCGATGCCGCCCGCCATGTCGATGCCGCAGTCGTCCTCAGCGGATCGGATCGGATCGCGCGGGGCGAGGAACGAATCGGACCCGCGCTGGCGGATGGACGGAACGTCGCCGACGGACGCGTTCGGTCCGGGCGCCTGGCCGACGTCTTCGACATGGCCGCCATAGACCGCGCCCTCTGCCCATTGATAGGCCCGGGGCAGGGGACTGGCGGCGTCGTGTTCGTGGAAGCGGTCGGCCGGCACCGCCCCGGCCTCGAGGCTTTCGGCCAGCGCGGCCAGATGCGGCGCGATGCGCGGCCAGTCGTCGAGCGCGGCCTGGAGGGTTCGCGCCAGGAACGCGGCATCGGTCATCTGCGTGAGATCGCGCGAGACGACGACGAGGCGGCCATCGCGGCTGCCATCCCTGATGGTTGCAAGTTTCATGCGCCCGCGATCCTCCTCAAGAGGCCGCCGCAGCGACGGCTTCGGCCGGCCTCGAACTCCATCCCGCCGGAACCGGCGGTGCGAAGCGTATCATGATGTCGGCGGAACGGGAGCGGCTTTCGCAGGCCGGGCGTCGCCATCGCCACGGGCCGCCGCGCGGCGCCGCGCCCTTGCACTGTCCCCGGCCAACTCGACTCCGGCGAAGGGATGCCATACGGATCGTCGGTCGGCGTCATGCCGCACCCCCATCCTGACGAGCCCGCGCGCGTTCGCGCCCTGTCCGGGCCTTTCGAGAGACGATCATGCTGCATACGGTTTCCGCCTTCGACCGCATCGGCGAAGAGAATGCCTTCGCCGTGCTCGCACGGGCGACAGCCCTGGCCAACAAGGGCCGCGACATCATCAATCTGGGCATCGGCCAGCCGGATTTCCGCACGCCCGAGCACATCGTCGAGGCGGCTATCAAGGCGCTGCACGACGGCCATCACGGCTACACGCCGGCGAACGGCCTGATCGCGACCCGCGAGGCAGTCGTGCGCCGGACGCTGACGACGACCGGCATCGAGGTGTCCCCGGAATCGGTGATGATCCTGCCGGGCGGCAAGCCGACCATGTATGCGGCCATCCTGATGTTCGGCGAGCCGGGCGCCGAGATCCTCTATCCCGATCCCGGCTTTCCCATCTATCGCTCGATGATCGAGTTCACCGGCGCGACGCCGGTGCCGGTGCCGGTGCGCGAGGAAAACGGCTTTGCCTTCTCGGCGGAGGAGACGCTGTCGCTGATCACGCCGCAGACGCGGCTGCTGATCCTCAACTCTCCGGCCAATCCGACCGGCGGCGTGACGCCGCGTGCCGAGATCGAGAGACTGGTGAAGGGGCTCGCCGATCATCCCGACGTGGCGATCATGTCGGACGAGATCTACGACGTGATGACCTATGACGGCGAGACGCATTGCTCGCTGCTGACCTTCCCGGAGATCCGCGACCGGCTGATCGTGCTCAACGGCTGGTCGAAGACCTGGGCGATGACCGGCTGGCGCATGGGCTGGTCGATCTGGCCCGATGCGCTGATGGACAAGATCCGCAAGCTGGCGGTCAATTGCTGGTCCTGCGTCAACGCGCCGAGCCAGTTCGCCGGCATCGCGGCGATCGACGGGCCGCAGGACGACGTCGCGGCCATGATGCAGGCCTTCGACCGGCGCCGAAAGGTGGTCGTCGAAGGGCTGAACGCGCTGCCGGGCGTCTCCTGCGCGACGCCGAAGGGCGCGTTCTACGCCTTCCCGAACATCTCGCGGACGGGCTGGAAGGCGAAGAAGCTGGCCTCCGCACTGCTGGAGGAGGCCGGCGTCGCGCTGATCGGCGGCCCGGATTTCGGCATTCTCGGCGAGGGCTACATCCGGCTGTCCTACGCCAATTCGGAAGAGAACATCGTGCGCGCACTGGAGCGCGTCGATGCGTTCCTGCGCGAGCAGCCGACACCGGCCTGAGCAGCGGCCGCTCCGCGGCTTGCGGGACCGGGCGGAGCCCGCGCGGTGGCTCGAAGCGGCGGGCCGGCTCACTGAAAATTCCCGCCAGCGGTTTGACTCTGGGACAGGTCTACTAGGTGAGGGAATTGACCCGACAACACCAGGAGACGGCATGTCCGATCAGAACGATAACGAGAACGGCATCCAGGGTGTCATGGTGGAGAAGCTGGAGGGCGTTTCAGAGCTGCCCGACGGCAATGTCGCCCTGATCATCCGCAATGGCGAAGCGCCCATCGGCCTCGTCTTCACGCCCCAGGACGCGCAGGATGCGGCGAAGCTGCTGGCATCGGTCCATCCCCAGGGCGGCACGCCGGACGGCGAACCCAACTGAACCGGATCCCCTTCGCGGTGGCGGGCGGCAAAGCGATCGCCCGCCATCGCACGACGTCGCCGAAACATCTGCGGATGGACGCCTGAGTCCAGGCTCGCCCCGGCCTCGCCGGAGCAGTCGTCGCTCGTGACGCGTCAGTCCGACCCGGGCAGGCTCTCAACCCATGCGACGATCCGTGCGGCGAGTTCGTCCGTTGTCTGCGGCGAGACGATGTCGCCGGCCAGGACGTGATGGGCGGGGTCACCACTCTCCGATACCTCGACCAACTCGTGGGGCGCCTGCCACCTGGCCATCACCGCCTCGGTCGCGGCCGGATCGACGATCTGGTCGTCCCGTGAGAACAGGGCCAGCACCGGGATCGTGATGTCCGAGATATCGGCGCGCAGGGTCGCCCGCACGAGCGCGGCCATGGGCACCAGCGCCCCGATCGGGTAGCTCGTCGTCCAGTTGCTGGCCTGCGCATCGCTCGCAGGCTCGAAGCCACGGGTCTCGCCGCCGATCAGCGGCAGGATATCGCGCGCCCATGGGAGGTCCAGCACGAAGGCCCAGCGATCGCGCAGGCCGAAATTCGGCGAGATCAGCACCAGGCCCGCCACATCCTCCATCAGGCCCGGCCGCGTGGCGCCGAAGGTCGCCAGCGTTCCGCCGGTCGATGAGCCGATGACGATAACCCGGTTGCCGAGGCTACGACCGATGGCGACCGCTTCGGCCAGGTCGTTCACCCAGGCGTTGACCTCGGCCTGCTCCATGGCGGCGCCGTCGCGGCCATGGCCGGTCAGCCGCGTATAGAAGAGATTGGCGCCGAGGGAGGCCGCGACCAAGTCGGCGAGGGGACGGGTCTCGCCCTTGGCGCTGGAAAAGCCGTGCACATAGACGAGGGCGATCGGTGTGCGGGCGCGCGAGGCCGGATAGGCCCAGACGATCTCCTTCTGCGCGTTCGGGCGCAGATTGGGAATGTCGGCCTCGGTCCGGGCGAGATAGGTGTCCGGGTCGCTGCCGATCGCCGTCGGATCGAAGGTGATGGTGGTATCCACCGGTTCGCGCGGTCCGAACAGCCAGGCGACACCCGCCGCCAGCAGCAGGATCAGAACGACGGCGAGGAGCGTTTTCCAGAGCAAGGGCGGCGGTCCGTTCATCTGTGGAAGGCGTGGCTTGGTCTATCGCGTCTCGCACCGGCTTGAAACCGTCGGGTCCCTGTGCCGGGCGACGCGCAGGCGATCACTGGCTCCGGGTCGCCTCGGCCGCTTCGACCAGCCGCCGGATCAGCGCGCCGACCATCAGGTCCAGATGGGCGCCGCCGCCATTCTTGTAGACGGTGATCGCGTCGGGCCCCGAGCGTCCCGCGGTACCCTCGCACAGATCGTGCAGATCGCCCCGCACGTTCTCGGCGGCGATGGTGCCGGCGTCGAGGGGGATCTGGATCTCGCCGATATGGCCGAAGGTGGTCCGGCGGGAATCGACGAAGAGCTCGGCGCGGCGCAGAAGCGTGTCGTCCGCCTCGCGCATGTCCGGCCGGAAGGCACCGATCAGGTCGACATGGGTGCCGGGGCTCAGCCACTCGCCCTTCAGGAAGGGCTGTTTCGCCAGGGTTGCGGTGGAGACGATGTCGGCGGCTGCGACGGCTTCGGCGAGATCGGATGCGACGGTGACCGGGACGGGACCCGCACCGGCTTCGGCAGCCAGAGCCTCGGCCCTGTCGCGACTGCGGTTCCAGAGCGCGATCGATTCGAGCCCGGGAAAGAGTTCGCCATAGGCCGCGATCAGCGTGCGCGCGACGGTGCCGGCACCGCAGATGAGCAACCGGCGCGAATCGGGGCGGGCCAGGAGCCTGGCGCCGAGCACCGAATCGCCGGCGGTCTTCCACTTGGTCACGAGGATGCCGTCGACGAGGGCCGTCGGGGCGCCGCTGTCCTCGTCGAACAGCAGCATGCCGCCCTGGACCGACGGCAGCGGCGGGTCGCGGTGCGGATTGTCCGGATAGACCGTGACCGATTTCAGCGCGATGCCCAGCCCCTCGATCCAGGCGCCGCGATTGAGCAGGCTGCGGCCGGACCGCGACAAGAGCAGATCGCCGATCTCGGCCTGCGGCAGGCGATGCGCGTCGCGGATCGCCTCGGTGACCGCCGTCCAGCTCAGGAGATGATCCGCCTCTGCGAAGCCGATCATCCTCATTGCCGGGTGTTCCCGGCCACCATCTCGGTCGGCGCGTCGGACCGGTGCGCCCGTGTCAGCGCCTCGACCGATTCGATCGCCGGCGTCTGGACATGGCGCGTCGCATAGGGCTCGAATCCGTGCTTGCGGTACAGCGGCAGGGCGGCCGGGTGGTCGAGCGTGTTGGTCTCGATGGTCAGCCGTTCGGCGCCTTGCGAGAAGCCCATTACGATCGCCCTGGACAGGAGATGATCGGCCAGGCCGCGGCCGCGGAAGGCCGGCATGATGCCGAGATGGACGATGCGGGCCGATTTCATCGACCGGCGCATCTCCAGTTCGAACCATCCGGCCACGATCTCGTCCGCCAGCAGGACGAAGATGCGGATCGCCTCGTCGTGGATTTCCCGGTCGAGCCGTTCGTCCGGCAGGATCCGCGACGTCCAGTGGTGGGGGTCGCCGACCGTGCGATAAAGGGTGCGATAGGCATCGAGCGCGATGTCGTGGATCTCGCGAAAGCTCAGTTCCGTCTCGCTGGCGGGCGGCGGTACCACGCGTTCGGGCGGCTGCGTGAGCGCAAGACTCGTGACCGTGGTCGTCAACAGGCGCATGGCCATCAATGCCCCGTCACGACCGGCGTGTCCGTCGCGCCGCCCCATTCGGTCCAGGACCCGTCATAGAGCCGGGCCTGGCGGTTGCCGAGCGTTTCCAGTGCCAAGTTGAGGACGGCAGCGGTGACGCCCGAGCCGCAACTCGTCACGACAGGTCCGGTCGGATCGACGCCCGCAGCGGCGAAGGCCGCGCGCAGCTCATCGGGGGATTTCAGCCGGCCGTCCTCGGCCAGTTGCAGGAAGGGCAGGTTGAAAGCACCGGGCATGTGGCCGGAGCGCACGCCTTCGCGGGGCTCGGCCGCCTCGCCGGCAAAGCGGTCGGCCGGGCGCGCATCGACCACCTGCAGCGCCGGATCGTCGACGGCTCGGCGCATCTGCGCCAGCGTCACGACGGCATCTGTGTCGAACCGGGCCTGGAAGGTCGCCGGCTCCGGCGCCGCCTTGCCGGATTCGACCGGATGATCGCCGTTCCGCCATGCGGGAAAGCCGCCGTCCAGAAGCCGCACATCCCGGGCGCCAAAGGCGCGGAACATCCACCACACCCGGGGGGCGGAAAACAGGCCCAGCCCGTCATAGACGACGATGGTGTCGGTCTCGGCGATGCCGAGTCGGCCGACGGCGTCGGCGAAGATCTCCGCCGAGGGCAGGGTGTGCGGCAGCGGGGAGACCGGATCGACGATCGCGTCCTGGTCGAAGAAGACCGCGCCGGGAATGTGGGCGATCTCGAATTCAGGCTCCGCCATGCGCTTCTGCGCCGGCAGATACCAGGAAGCGTCGACCACCGACAGGCCGGGCCGGCCGAGACGTTCGGCAAGTTCGTCGGGAGTTATCAGGAAGGGATTGTGGCTCATGGCCGCCTCGATCATGCACTGGCCGCCGCCGCGGCAACGGATGGCGCAGTAGATCGCATCCGTTCTCGCCTCGGCAAGGGCGGCGAAAGGGTGTCAGGCGGGCAGGGGACCGAAGCGGATGCGGAAGCGGCGGTTCACCTTGCCCTTCTTCTCGATCTTGCCGATGTGAATGTCACCGACTTCGCCTGTTTCCTGGACATGGGTGCCGCCGCAGGGCTGGGCATCTACCGCGCCCTCGTCGCCGATGCAGACCAGCCGGATGCGGCCGGTGCCGCGCGGCGGCTTCACGTTTGCCGACTTCACAAGCCCCGGATTGGCGTCGAGTTCGGCGTCGCTGATCCAGCGGGTAAAGACCGGATGGTTGGCCGCCACCAGTTCTATCAGTGCGGCGCTCGTCGCGGCCTTGTCGGGCGCGCCCTCGGGAATGTCGAAATCGACGCGGCTTTCGTCCTCGCCGACGGATGCGCCGGTGATCGGAAAGGGGCAGACGACGGTCAGAAGGTGGCAGGCCGTATGCATGCGCATCAGCTTGTAGCGGCGTTTCCAGTCGACATGCAGGACCAGCATCTCGCCCGGCTGCGGCAGCGCCGCACCGTCCTCGACCAGCATCAGGATGGTGGACTTGTCGGCCGCATAGACCGTGTCGACGATCGGCAACTGGCTGCCGTCGGCCCGTTCGACGAAGCCGGTGTCGCCAGGCTGGCCGCCACCGGCAGCGAAGAAATTCGTGCGCGCGAAGACGAGGCCGCTGCGTCCGTCGCCGGTCGTCTCGACGTGCTGGAGCGGCGCCTCCATCGTGGAGAGATAGGAATCGTCCTGATAGATGCGCTCCGTGCCGCCGTCGGACATGGTCAGTCCACCGTCTCGAAAGGCACGTCGAACTGCGGCTGGCGTTCGATCCAGTCGGGCACGGGCAGGCCCTTGTCGCGCAGGAAGGCCGGGTTGAACATCTTGGACTGGTAGCGATTGCCGTAGTCGCAGAGGATGGTCACGATGGTGTGGCCGGGCCCCATCTCCCTGGCCATGCGGATGGCGCCGGCGATGTTGATGCCCGACGAGCCGCCGAGGCACAGGCCTTCCTCGCTGATCAGGTCGAAGACGATCCGCAGCGCCTCGTCGTCGGGGATCTGGTAGGCGAAGTCCGGCTCGAACCCTTCGAGATTGGCGGTGATGCGGCCCTGGCCGATGCCCTCGGTGATGGACGAGCCCTCCGACTTGAACTCGCCGGTGGTGTAGTAGCTGTAGAGCGCCGCGCCCATCGGATCGGCGATGCCGAACTTGATCTGGCCGGAGCGGCGCTTCAGGCCCATGGCGGTGCCGGCCAGCGTGCCACCAGTGCCCACGGCACAGACGAAGCCGTCGATCTCGCCGCCGGTGTCGTGCCAGATCTCCTCGGCCGTGGTGACCACATGGCCATCGCGATTGGCGAGATTGTCGAACTGGTTCGCCCAGATCGCGCCCTGCGGATGGGTCCTGGCGAGTTGCTCGGCGAGACGGCCGGAGACCTTCACATAATTGTTCGGGTTCTTGTAGGGGACGGCCGGCACCTCGATGAGCTCGGCGCCCATCAGCCGCAGGGCGTCCTTCTTCTCCGCGCTCTGGGTCTCGGGGATCACGATCACCGTGCGATAGCCCAGCGCGCCGGCCACCAGCGACAGGCCGATGCCGGTATTGCCGGCGGTGCCTTCGACGATGATGCCGCCGGGCTCCAACTGTCCCTTCTCCTCGGCATCCCGGATGATGAACAGCCCGGCGCGATCCTTCACCGACTGGCCGGGGTTCAGGAATTCGGCCTTGCCGTAGATCTCGCAGCCAGTCACCTCCGACGCCTTGTGCAGTCGGATGAGCGGCGTGTTGCCGATGGTGTCGAGGACGGAATTGTAACGGGACATCTGTGACTCGATTGGCGGGCTGCGGAATGCTGCCGCGAAACTATGATCCGTGAGTTGGGGTGACAAGGCAATGATTGGTTGCGCTGTCAAACTTGTCGTCCGCCACGCGCCCGGCGATGGGCGGCGGGGTTCAGCCCTTCACCTGGCCGTATGCATCGAGCGCGCGCTTGCGCGCCCCGCCATGGTCGACGATCGGCGTGGGATAGGTCTTGCCCAGTTCCACGCCGGCCTGGGACAGGGTGTCCGCGTCGGCCTCCCAGGGCGCGTGCAGTGCCTTGTCCGGCAATGCGGCCAGTTCAGGCACGAAGCGGCGGATATAGTCGCCGTCGCGGTCGAAGCGCTGGCTCTGGGTGATCGGGTTGAAGATGCGGAAATAGGGCTGGGCGTCCGCACCGCTGCCGCCGATCCACTGCCATTGCGACGTGTTGGATGCGATGTCGCCATCGACCAGCGTGTCCCAGAACCAGCGCTCGCCTTCGCGCCAGTCGATCAGCAGGTCCTTGGTCAGGAAGGAGCCGACGATCATCCGCACGCGGTTGTGCATCCAGCCGCACTCCCAGAGTTGGCGCATGCCGGCGTCGACGATCGGGTAGCCGGTCAGGCCCTTCTGCCAGGCCGTCAGGTCCTTCGTCGCGTCGCGCCAGGGAAAGGCGTCGAAGCGGTCGTTGAAGTTCCGGGTCGCCAGCGCTCCGAAATTGTGCAGGAGGTGATAGTTGAAGTCGCGCCAGACCAGCTCCTTCTTGAAGGTGCGCAGGGCGTCGCCGGGAATGGTCTTGCGCCGGTTCGCATAAGCCTCGGCCGTGTGCCACAGGCGATAGGGCGAGATTTCTCCCCAGCGCAAATGCGGCGACATCCGCGAAGTGGCGTCGTCGGCCGGGCGTTCGCGACCGGCCGGATAGTCGTTCAGCCACTCGTCGCAGAAGGCCTCGAAGCGGGCATGGGCGGCGCGCTCGCCGACTTCCCAGAAATCGGCGATCCCGCCCGACCAGTCGGGACGTGTCGGCAAGAGTCCCCATTCCTTCAGCGAGTCGGAACGCGGCTGGTCATCCGGAGCCTTGAGCCTTTCGGGCGGATCGATCGGATCACGGGGCTCGCGTTCGGCCAGGTTCTTCCAGAAGGGCGTGTAGACCTTGTACCAGCCGCCCGTCTTGGTGCGCACCTCGTCCGGGTCGTGGAGGATGTTGGCCGTGAAGCGCTGCATGTCGACAGCGTCGCCCAGCGCCTCTTCCACCGAATCATCGACGGCGCGCGAGGCCTGGTCGTACCGCCGGTTCACCAGAAGGGTGGTCGCGCCGGTCGATTCGACAACGTCGACGACTTTCTGGCGGGCCGCACCGCGGCGCAGGATCAGCGGCGCGCCCTTGTCGGCGAGGTCCTTGCCGAAGCGCTCCAGCGAATGATGCAGCCACCATCTGTGGGCCCCGCCCAGCGCCCGGACGCCTTTGCTTTCCTCGTCCAGCACGACCAGCGGCACCACCGGCCGGCCGCTGTCGGCGGCCTCGGCCAGCGCCGGATTGTCGTCGAGTCGCAGATCGTCCCGAAGCCAGACGACGATGGGGGCGGAATGTGATGTCTTCGTCATGAATGCTGCCTACGCTTGTTCCCATGCCATCCGGCCAGCCGGGCTGGCCGCAGGATCTGTCGCGCAGGCGACCGTCGGCGAGGCCGGTGCGACAAACCGACGGGGCATGGCCGTTACGACCGGCGTGGCCGCCACCGGTCGCCGGCACCCGCCGAAACGAAGAAAGCCGCCGGTCGCAAGACCGACGGCTTTCAGAAACTGGCTCCCCGAGCAAAATACAATCCCTTGTTTCTTCTGCTTTTATTGCAACCTAATCGGCTGTGCTCCTAACATTTCCGGTGGTTTAGCTCGACACTCATGACTATATGGTCGGCTGTAGCAACCACCTTCGGGTAGGGGCGTCGGTAGGATCAGATGGCACGCAATTTATTGACTACAACGAAGATCAAGGCCTCGGCCGATGCGAAGTTGAGCGACGGCGACGGGCTATGGCTTCATCGTAATCGGTCGGGCAATCGAAGTTGGGTGTTCATCTATCGCCGCGACGGTAGGCGCCGTGAGATGGGACTCGGTCCATACGACAGTGGCACGGCACGTGTCGGTCTGGCAGCCGCACGGACCAAGGCCGACGAAGTGAGGGAAATCCTCGGTCGCGGTGGCGATCCATTCCTGGAAATGGCGGAACGGAAGGATCGTGCCGCCAAGGCCCCTCTGTTCGGTAAGGTGGCCGACGACTATGTGGACGCCATGGCGGTACGTTGGAAGGGCGCACGCACCGAAAGCAGTTGGCGGCTTGCCCTCACCGAATATGCGAAGCCGATACGCAAGCTGCGGGTAGACCAAATCGAGACAGCCGACATCATTCGGTGCCTGAAACCGATATGGGAAACGAAGACCGAGACGGCGACCAAGGTGCGGGAACGAATCAAGATGGTTCTAGATCACGCCAAAGCGAGCGGCTGGCGAACGGGCGAGAACCCGGCGACATGGCGCGGGCATCTCGATCAGATACTGCCACCGCCAGAGAGCTTCAAACGCAGCCACTTCGCCGCTATGCCCTACTCGGATGTTCCGCATTTCATATCGAAGATAAAGGGTGCACGCGGTATCGCGGCGCGTGCTCTGGAATTTATCATCCTGACCGCCGTGCGGAGCGGCGAGGGAAGGGGCGCCCGGTGGTCCGAAATGGACCTTGATCGCATGGTGTGGACGATCCCTGGCACGCGAATGAAGTCCGGCAAGCCGCACCGCGTCCCATTATCGCCTCGTGCCGCGCAAATTGTCCGCGACATGGCGGAAAACCGGGTATCGGAGTTCGTCTTTCCGAGCGCAAAAGCCGGTGCACAGCTGTCTGACATGGCGTTCGCGAAGACATTGAAGACCTACGGTGCCAGCGATTTTACAACCCACGGGTTCAGATCCAGCTGCCGTTCGTGGGTCGGAGAGGAAACCACGTTCCAGCGTGAGGTCGCTGAAGCTGCCTTGGCTCATTCAGTTGGTGACGTTGTGGAGCGTGCGTATTCGCGCGGCGATGCACTCGAGAAGCGTCGGGCGCTCATGGATGCGTGGGCAAACTTTTGCGAAGGTACGTCCTGATGGCAAACTTGAAGGATCTGGTCTGTCCTATCGCGAATGAGGTGCATTCCAAGATGCATCAGGGCTTGGCGCATCGGGCTGAAGCACGTGCCATTGTTGTAAGGGAACTGGAGGCAGGTACCGCGAGCATCCCGCTCCAAAAGATCGCGGCCAGGATGCTCTCTCCGTCGACCTCGAATAGCAAGCGCGGCCCAAAAGTGGGGCATCCAAACGACTGGCTGGAGATCTCGGAAGCTTATGACGAGTTGCGGGAAAGCGGGCTAAAAGCCGTGGAGGCGCGACTTGAATTGGCGGAACGCTTCAGGCGCTCCGAACGCACCATTGACGATGCATTAGCGTTCGCGAACGAGGCGAGGAACGTCGATTAAACTCGATGCCTCCGAACCTAATTGCCAATTAACTTCGGTTACACGAGGGACAGAAAAGCTTACATGTGCTCCACCAACAAGAAAGGGTGAAGCAATGCATGTAGACGATAATCAAGCTCCTCGCCTCATTTCATTGAATGATGTCTGCTCTCTGACATCGCTGTCGCGCACGGCTATCAACAAATTCCGCGTCTCGGGTGATTTCCCGGTTGATGTTAGGTTGGGTGAAAAGCGGATCGCGTTCGTGCGCACCGATGTCTATGCTTGGCTGCAGCAGCGCATAGACGAAGCAAACGCGGGGCGTCGGAGAAAACTGCCCGCCGATCTAGCGAACGATAACTCTGTCCAACGGGCGGTGGTGGCGGCCTGATCTATCCGTATCAGCCAACCGCCTGACTACCCGCCGGCAGGTGGTCCGCAACAGCGACCACCCCGAAGACCGGCCATCTCTTAAACCAACCACACCCACCCAATCACACCACAGCCGCCGTGCGGACACGGCGGGAGGAGAAGCTATGACCAAAAACACCATTCCGAACGGCATTTATCGGCTCGAATTCGAAAGCCGCTCCATAGAAAAAGAACGAACCGATCTAATCGCCATGGTGATTGACGGCGATTATAAGGGATATCAGGTTCCAGAAGTTCTTTACTCTGACCGCTATCGGTCGTCATCGTCTAGCGCGAACCGTGCTAAGCGGCACATCTACAGCGAGATTTTCGGAATAAACCTTGAGCGGGACGACCCGGAAAACATGCTTTTCTGGCCTTTCATCGCCGAAATCTTGGGGGAGCGCATCGTTTCTGTATCGAAAGACGCCATGACGCACATGCCGGCGGGAACCGCCTTTCAGAAGGCATGGTGCCGGCGCCACGGTTGGGTCAGTGCCGACATGGTGAATTCATGAGCGCCGAGATCAACGGTTTCGGTCTCGTCATCTACCATGACGGCGCCAGCACCATCTGCGGCTTCCTCGACGGCTCGCCGGTCCTTCAGCCCGTGCGCATCGAGGCGACACCTACCGGCCGCAGGATCCGGTTTTCCGAAGGGAAGGGCGAGCTTCGTCGCCTGGGCGACGTGTTCGTCGCCGACCCCGACCTCGCCGGCTTCGTCGCCGCTGCCATCAACGAGAAGCTTGCGGGAGATGGAGGCCACCAATGAGGATCAACCACCTGGAACGGGTCGCGTCCAACCCGGCGAAGGACGTGAAGGCGCTGGCTGTGTTCGACCTGGAGCTATCGGACGACTGTCGCATATACGGGCTCCGGCTAATGCGAGCCCCCGACGGGCGGCATCTCGTCTACGCGCCATCAGGGAATGGAGGTCGCCGTCTGGCGACCTTCTCCACGGCACTCGCGGCAGAGATCGCTGAAATTGCAGCATCTGAAATGGAAAGGGCGAGTAACAGCCATGGCACCTATTCCCGGACGTAATCGGACGGCACAGGCTGACACGCTGTCGCCTCTCGACATTCGGTTGGCGCTTTTCGCCAACGGCTATTTCCCTGTCCTCGCCCGTGGCAAGGCGGCTGGCGGCAAAGGATGGACGACCCCCGTAACCGGGCTGGATCAGATCACCGCACTGACGGAGGATCACCCCCGGCATGTCAACACGGGCCTCCTATGCGGCGATCTCGTCGGGATCGACATCGACGCACTGGATCCCGAAACAGCCGACGCACTGGTCGCCATCGCTGAAGGTCTACCCGGGGCCAGCGCCGCGC
This sequence comes from Aurantimonas sp. A2-1-M11, assembly GCF_036549475.1. Classification (NCBI taxonomy): domain Bacteria; kingdom Pseudomonadati; phylum Pseudomonadota; class Alphaproteobacteria; order Hyphomicrobiales; family Aurantimonadaceae; genus Aurantimonas; species Aurantimonas sp. A2-1-M11. The sequence goes on from NZ_JAZHLI010000002.1 coordinate 65,500, forward strand.
TCCGCAGAGTTGGCAAGGCGCCCAAGGTCACATTCCTGTTCCGCGCCGAAGTGGCAAGGGCAAAGGCGGCAACCAAGCCGTACATGGTCAACGGGTTGAAGTGCCAGGTGGAAGTGATGGGCGATGGTCAGCAGATCATCGCTTTTGGCGAACATCCCGATACGGGGCGCCCCTACGAATGGATTGGGGCCTCGCCGCTGGTCGTGCCGTTCTCCGAGTTGCCGGTCATCACTGCAGAGGCGATCGACGCGTTCGTTGCCGAGGCCGAAGCGTACCTGTCAGAACGAGGAACACTGATAGGCACGGCCGGCCCCGCCAGGGTGCAACCGGAATACGAGCCAACGGCACAGCGCGCGCCGGCTGGTGACGGCATATGGGCAGAACTGAAATCCAGAGCCATGGCCAATCTGGGCGCTTGGGTTCCCGCCCTTGGCCTGTCTGGCACTCGGCCCTACGAGGGCGGGTTTCTCGCCCGCGCCGACTTCCGCCCGTCTACGTCATCCAGGGGGCTGAGCGGTCATAAGCGCGGTCTGTCGCTGTGCTTCTCGCCGGACGGAATCGTCGACTACGCTGCGGGAAATCAGGGCTATAATCCCGTGGACATCACCGCGACCGTGCTTGGCATCGCTCCGGCCGAGGCGGCAGATTGGCTGCGATCGAGGATCGGAGACGAGCGTCCAGCCTTCGACAATTCGGCGAGCCGCACCCTGCTTGCGTCCGTAAAGTCGGGGCGGAAACCCGCGCTCGTCGCAGCAAACGATAACACCCCGATCATAGAAGATGAGGATGACGACGACGAGGACGTTGGAATTGCCAGCATCCCCGAAGCTGACGCTGGCGGCTTGCCAGAAGCTCTCTGCTTCCCGCCCGGCGCCGTGGGCGAGTTCGCGCGTTTTATCCTGAGCTGCGCCCGGTTCCCATCGCCGCACCTTTCGCTTGTCGCCTCACTGGCGTTCACCGCTGGGCTGATCGGGCGTCGCTACAAAGGCCCGACCGGTTTGCGGAGCAATCTCTACGTCGTCGGCCTCGCCGAGTCCGGTTTCGGCAAGGACGTGACCATCCGCGTTCCGGCTGCGCTTGCAGATAGCACGCTTCATGGTGCCAAGGTGTCGGAGGCACTCTTCACCGACCAGATCCGAAGCCTTCCGGGGCTGGCGGGTAGGCTGCGAAAGGCGCCGTCATGCATCGCGGTCGTGGACGAGTTCGGGCGCTTCCTCGCGGACCACACAGGGCGCAACGTGGCCACCCATCGGGCTGAGGTCACGACGTCCCTTATGGAGCTGACGGGAGCCACAGCCGGGTTCTGGGGCGGCCAGGAGAAGGCCGGCGGAAACATCCCCCGCATCGTCCAACCGTGCTTTAGCATCCATGGCATATCAACCCCGTCGACCTTTTGGGGGGCACTCTCGAGCGGGAACATCTCGGAAGGTCTGCTGGGCCGCCTGGTCCTCGTCGACGTCGGCAATTGCGAACCCAAGAAGGTGCGGCGACCGGTCGGCAGTATCGATGACATTCCGTCGGACCTGTCTCGAAAGGTCGCTGCGCTGCTAGGCGGCGAGTCGAGGTTCCCTGGACCATTCTGCGCCCTCTCCGCGAAGTCTGACGAGAAGCCGTTCCCGGTCGTCACAGTCGAGTGGGATCCTGGCGTCGACGACTTGTTTGAGGAGTTTGACGACCGGATGCGGGCGATGAAGAAATCCATCGATCCGCAGTATCGGCCCATCCTGAATCGCGTTGGCGAGAATGCCGCCCGCCTCGCCATGATCGTTGCAGTGGGCTGCGCCCCTAAAGCGCCCGTCATCACCCGCGAAATCCAGGAATGGGCGAACGCGGTTGCCGAGCACTCCCTGCGCGTGATCTTGAATGGAGCCGATATGAACATCGCTGACAACGACAAGGCGCTCGAATACCTCAGAGTCCGGCAGATCATCATCCGAAAGAGGGGCAGCGGGATAACCAAAAAGAGCCTCGTCAAGGCGATGCGCGGCGCGATCGACACCCGCCGGATGGACGACATTACGAAGATGCTGCGTGTGAGCAGGGAGGTCCACTGGGCGCGGGCGCTTGCGGACAGTGGTCAGACGAAACTGCGCTATTGGGCTGCCGGCAGCCTGCCAGAAGACGCGATAATTCTGCCGCCCGAGTAGTGGTGCAAGCCAAGGCAAAAGGGCGGTCCAAGGCGGGGTAAAGAGGGGGTACAAATCCGGAGTTTCCATTTTTCCGAGGGACTTTTTGACCCCCCTCTCGGAACCGCCTTGAACCCGGCCTTACCCCCCTCTTTACCCCCTCTTATAATCATAATAAAATAATAATATCATGTAGTTAGATAAAGAGGGGGTACAGTTGTTGGCAGGGTATACCCCAGAGGCCGGTTTAGCGCCTGTTTTTGGGGTCGGTCACGCGCACGCGGGCGCGAGGCACCCCATTGGCATGCCCATCCGCCGGGCCGGGGAGTTGCTGAAACAGATCGAGCCGGGGCAAGGGGCAAGAGACGGTAAACGGGGTGCCGCCACCGATACCCCGTTTACCCGCACCCAAGCCGCCACCGACGCCGGCATGTCCAAGCGCCAGCAGGTGACAGCCATGCGGGTAGCCAATGTGCCGGACGACGCCTTTAACGCTGCCGCCGAAACGAAAGGCCGGCAACCGTCACACAGAGATCTGCCCCACTGTCACATCCAAAGTTCGCTTGGACCACCCGAAAATACTATATCTAGTAGCGTATGGCGCTCAATGCACCAAGGGGAGTGGTAACCGTGATTGTTCGTGTAGAGAAAAAGGGCGACCGGACCATCCGGCACGAGATCGACCCGGCGCAGGTCGATAGCCTCGACGAGATCGACGGAAACGAACAACTGGCTCTCGTCTGGTGCGAGACCCACGAAAAATGGGAATGGCACTGGATTGATCTGGTTGACCTCCAGTGAGGATCCGCAGTTCGCACAGAGCTCAAGGCGGCCCGTGCCCCGGCAAGGGGCGGGCACCTGCGATGACTCGAGACTTTTACCTGCCGTCCTCCGGCGTCACCGCGCTGGATCGCTTCATCGCCATGTCGCGCGGCGAGTTTCCCCCGAACTTCCGAACGCCGGCCGCCGCCAACGACAACCTGCCCTCATCCCATTCACGGAAGGCGACCCCTTGAGCCGAACCCCTGCAGAGCACCGCGTGGCGATCCAGAAGTGGAGCGAAACGGCGCCGAAGAATGATAGCGCCATCCTCCCGCGTGCCGGGCGATCGACGGGGCGCCATGCATCGATCGGCGATCAACTCCAGGCGTTGCTCGCCTGGCGCAATCGCCCTGATGGAATAGCCGAGGATGTCCCGGCCGAACCGGCATCGCCCATCAAAACGAACTGGCGCACCATTCCGGCGAACGACAATCGTCGACCGGCCGATGGCGTTGGAACCGAACGCGCATTGGAGATCACGCCGTCCTTGGGCGAGATCGAACGGTCGCTAGAGCACGTCGACATGATCGAGCAGAGGCGTAACGGGAAAACGGAATATGTCGCGACGGGCGGCGACATTGATCGCGCCACGAAAGAGGGCGGCCCGATCGTCCGCATAGGCAAACTGCACTTCAGCGACGGCACGCAGATGGAGCGGTGCCACATCCTGGTCGAGGATGGGAAGGTCATCGAGGGCGAGGTGGTGTTGCCGGTGGGCGCCATGCTCAACACTCGCGTCAAGTCTTCGCGGGATAAGGGATCGGCGCGGGATCCGTCTGAGACTGCAGTGAGCAACAGATATTTCGCCAAGACGCTAGGAGCCAGACGAGTGAAGCCGCCGCGCCTTCTGGCCAAGCGGCTAACCGGTGCCCGCACATCGAAGGCCCAGGATCGCGCGGCGCTTGCCGCAGCATACGATGCAACGCCGGCGCTGCCGAAGATCAGGCGCTATCCCAAGGGTCTGCCTGCTTTTCCGACAAACATTGCGGATCTTTTCCTCGGGATGAAGCGGGGCTTGAGTCCCGATAACTCCGCGATCTCCTGGGAAGGCGCCGCCACCGCGATGGAGGATCGCAACGCCTGGGCTGCAGTCGTCGCGGCGCTTTCCGACGAGCATTTCGAGACGCTGACGGCGACCGCATCGGCCACAACACTTCGCCAGCTCGGTGAGGCGCGAGGGTATTCCGGCAGGGATGCGACGGCAGCAGGACGGCGACTACTTGTGGCTGCCAACGACAATCTGGCAGATGCAATGAAGTTGGCGGAACAGCATTAGCCAACTGGTGCCCCTATACAGTGAATGGGTCGCAAGATGACCCACACTGTTCCGTGCGCTTAGCGACGGACGCCCGGCTATGCTGACTTCGGGTTAGCCTCTGAGCCGTGGCGTAACTATTCACGGTGGGCACCGTCTCTGCATTGCATGCGGCCACCGTCCTCATTCACCCGGCGCGTCTCCTCCGCGACTGGTGAAGCCCGGCTCCTGCTTATGGCGGTTGTAGCCGGGCGCTTTCTTCATGCGGGGTAGCTCAGCCAGGTAGAGCGGCGGCCTCATAAGCCGCAGGTCATCGGTTCGAATCCGGTCCACCGCAACCAACCGCACAAGGGCAGACACACCATGGATAGCGAGCGACCGCGACCGCCCTACAGGGCGTAGCTCAGTTGGTAGAGTACCGGCCTTGGAAGCCGGGAGTCGTCGGTTCGAGTCCGACCGCCCTGACATCGGCTCATCTGGCCAGCGTGAGCACATGCGAATGCGCCGCTCCTTTGCGGAAGTTGGCCCCTCATCCATGTCGGATACACCCACCCGCTACCAGGTGGCCGGCACGGCGGCGCTTGCGTCCGTCCTGTGGTAGCCGGGCCGTGGATGCCGATGCCCCGTAAGAGCATCGCCGGGTGGCTGGCAACCGGTAATCAATTCATAGGGGAGAGTAGCATGCGCGCAACCGCACACCGTCTCGGCCTTGGCGAGTACACGGCGGATGGCGCCTTCTATGCTCGCGTGGATGGCAAGAACATAGGCGAGGACGGGCGGGCCTTCTGGCCCACGCGCTCTGATGCACAGGCTGCTGCCGATCGCTTCTTGCTTCGCCTGAATGAAGGTCATGGTTGATGATGACCACCTACATCCACCCACAGTGGGCCGACGTGCTGGCGCTCGTGCTGCTGTATGTCGCGGGTTAGCGGCACGCCACGCACCACACCGCGAACACGCTATAGCGACCAGCGAAGCGACGAGGCCAAGGCATGGCGCCGCTTATACGGCACGGCACGATGGCAGCGCATACGGCTAGCCAAGCTGGCGCAGGATCCGCTGTGTGAGTGGTGCCTAGAGCAAGAGATCGTCGAGGCCGCCACCGAGGTGCACCACGCAGATGGTGGGCATAAGGGCGACATAGACAAGTTCTTCACGGGCCCATTCGTCAGCACGTGCCGCCCGTGTCACTCGTCGAGAGGTCAGCGTGAAGACCTTGGGCAGACGGTGGTGACGTTCGGGCCGGATGGGTATCCGATACAGTAAGTGAGGCTGATAGTAAGTAATCATGACTATATGTGACATTTGAGCCACATGTGACGCATCCGTCATGTGACAAAAATGTACCACCGATGCAGATCGGCCACATGTGGCAAGAGTGCCACGGGGGTGGGTCGCGGGACTGGAGCGACTCCGGCCCGCACCGGCGCCCACCATCGGAACTAACGCTATTACAGTTTTTTCTATAAGGTCGGAAAATGGCGCCACGTAAAGCGCGAATCGATAGCTCGACTGAGGCCGTGCGCGTCATGGCTAAAGCATTATCAGAGATTTTGCCTCCAGACAACGTTCCACTGGACGACGGTGATATTCCGTTCTTCACAAACGTGATCGCAGAGTACGCCCGGTCGGAGTGGTCGCCGCACCAGCTAGAGATCGCCGCGATGCTCGCGCGCACAATGGCAGACCTTACGCGGGAGCAAAAGCTGCTGCGTGATGAGGGTGGTGTTGCGTACTCTGAAAAGGGCACGCCGGTCGCAAACCCGCGCAAGTCAATCGTACAGATGCACGCTAGTTCGATTCTTTCATTTCGACGCTCGTTGTCTCTTCACGCGCGCGCGCAAAGCGGCGAGGCGAGGGACGTGGGCAAGCGAAGGGCGGAAGCCAAAGATATCGAGGGTGACAACCCCCTTGAGGACGATCTGCTGGCGCGTCCGGGGTAGTGAAATGGCGGAAAGGGCGACGACGAGGGGCGAGCGCGTGATAGCGTTCATCGAGCGCTACTGCATCGTTCCCGAGGGAACGCTACTCGGAAAGCCAGTTCGGCTTCTCGACTTTCAGAAGCGTTTCGTTCTTGACGTTTACGACAATCCGGTCGGGACTTCACGCGCATACCTTTCGATTGCTCGAAAAAATGGTAAAACAGGCTTGATCGCCTGTCTTCTTTTGGCGCACATCGTCGGTCCTGAGGCATACGAAAACAGCCGCATCGTCTCTGGCGCTCGCTCGCGTAAGCAGGCGGCCGAGGTCTACGGCTACGCTTCAAAAATGTTCATGATGCAGCCGGAGTTTAAGAAGTTAGGGCGGTGCATTCCGTCCAGCAAGACAATTCTCGGGTACGCAAAGAATGTCGAGTATTGCGCGATTTCCGCTGAGGCTGCGACGGCTCACGGCGGGTCGCCCATTCTCGCCATCCTTGACGAGGTTGGCCAGGTCAAGGGGCCGACTGACGCCTTTGTGGAGGCGATTGAAACTTCGCAGGGCGCATACGAGGGGAGGGCGATGCTATTCGCCATCTCCACGCAGGCGGCAACCGACAACGACCTATTTTCCCGCTGGATTGACGATGCTGAAACATCCAAGGATCCGCGCATTGTCAGCCACGTCTACACAGCGCCCAAAGAGTGTGAACTAGAGGACGCGGACGCATGGGCCGCAGCCAATCCCGCATTAGGTGTTTTTCGCTCCACTACTGAAGTGGCGGACATGGCTCGCCGCGCATCGCGCCAGCCAACGGTTGAATCCAGTTTCCGCTGGCTTTTCTTGAACCAGCGCATTGACGCTACAGCCCCATTCGTGTCGCCTTCGATTTGGAAGGCGTGCGGGGCGGCGACAGTTGCTGATTTCGCAGGCTTGCCTGTTTTCGGCGGGCTGGATCTTTCCGAGGTAAATGACCTTACCGCGCTGGTCCTGATGGCGCCCGACGCAGGCAAGTGGCACGTGCGTCCGACATTCTGGCTTCCTGGCGAAAACCTGCGCCAGAAGGCCAAGGATGACCGCGTACCTTACGATATTTGGGCGCGGCCGAATGAAAACGGCGACGTTTTTCTAAACACCACTCCCGGCCCCACCGTCGATTATGAGTTTCTGGCGCATCACCTGTTCGAACTGAGCCAAACGGCGGATATCCGCAAGATTGCCTTTGATCGGTGGAACTGGCGTCACTTGAAGCCGTGGCTACTTAATGCGGGCTTTGAAGAAGCCCAGCTTGAGGGTGATGATGCCATATTCGAGCAGTTCGGCCAGGGTTATGCCTCGATGTCGCCGGCCTTGCGCTCGCTTGAGAGCCTGATCCTGAACAAGACGATCATGCACTCGGAGCATCCGGTCCTGAATATGTGCATGGTCAACGCCACCGTCAAAACCGACCCGTCCGGCAACCGGAAACTCGACAAGTCGAAGGCGCGTGGGCGCATTGACGGCGCGGTTGCCCTCGCAATGGCTGCGGCCGTGGCAGGCACCTACGAGGACAATTCAACCCCGAAGTCCCCCTGGGACGATCCGTCCTTTAGCTTGGTGGAAGCATGAACATATTCGGATTCGGCGGGCGAAAGTCTGACCCACCCGCCGCGCCTGAACAGCGTGCGGCGACCATTGAGAACCCAACGGTTCCAGTGAGTGCGGAGAACTTCCTTTCGTTCTTCGGCGTCAACGGCAACAATCTGCCGAGCGTCACGATCGATAGCGCGCTCACGGTTCCTGCCGTGTGGGCGGCGGTATCGTTCCTGTCTCGCACGCTGGCGACGCTCCCCCTTCATGCGTACCGCAAGACGGACGACGGCCCGAAGCGGCTGACGGGCAAGATGGACCTCGTGGTCCATGGCGCCCCGAACGAGGGAATGGATTCCTTCAAGTTCCGTCAGTACTTTTGGCAGCAGGTGTTCACGGGCGGGCGCGGGCTGGCGTGGATTGAGCGCACGCCGCAGGGCGTCGAGGCCATCTGGCCTATCGATCCGACGAATGCCACCATCAAGCGCACCGGGATGCGGACGGTGTATCAGGTTGACGGCAAGGAGTACCCCGCCGCTGACGTGATCGACGTACCGTTCATGCTGAAGCCGAACGGCCTCAATCATTACGGCCCCATCGTTTCGGCGACCAAGGCCATTCAGCTTGCGCTGGCGATGAACGATTACGCCAGCAACTTCTTTGCTGGGGGCGGTGTGCCACCGCTTGCCCTGGTTGGGCCGCTCCCTGCCGGCGCGGATGCTATCAAGCGTGCGCAGGCTGATATCAAGCGGGCGATCGACGCCGCAAAGGGCAACAGCGAACAGGTTTTCCCGATTCCTGCTGGTTACGAGTTGAAGCCGGTCGGCTTTGACCCGGACAAAGGGCAGATGACGGAGGCCAGGCGGTTCCAGATCGAGGAAATAGCCCGCACATACCAGCTTCCGCCCGTATTCCTTCAGGATCTGACGCACGGCACGTACTCCAACACGGAGCAGCAAGGCACCATCCTTGTGAAGCACCTTGTCGGGCAGTGGGCGCAGGCGTTTGAGGGCGAGCTTAACCTGAAGCTGTTCGGGCGCACTAGCGGAAACCGCTACGTGGAGCACAACCTGGACGGACTCATGCGAGGCGATCTCGTGGCACGTATGGGCGCACTTTCGCAGGCGGTACAGAGCGCAATCCTTGAGCCGAACGAGGCGCGGGCGCTCGAGAACAGGCCGGCGCGCCCGCATGGCAGCCAGTTGTTCATCCAGGGCGGCACTGTGCCGCTCGCGATGCAACAGAAGGCCGCCGAAGTCGATACGGGTGGTGTTGTGCCGCCGCCCGACAACGATAACGACGAAGACAACGAGGCTGACGCCGCATCATGACCGAACTTGAAAAACGCGGCGGCGGCCTTGGTGTCGAGACGCGGGCAACGAACGGCAAAAAGACGCTGGTGGGCTATGCCGCCGTGTTCAACAACGACACCACTATCGGCGACTATTTCGTCGAGCGGATTGCGCCCGGTGCGTTCAGACAGGCGCTTGGCGGGGATATTCGTGCACTCGTCGACCACGACAAAGGCAGGGTGATCGGCCGCACCAAGAGCGGCACCCTGCGCTTGTCGGAGGATAGCCGAGGGCTACTCGCGGAGATTGATATCCCCGACACGGCAGACGGACGAGACCTGTGGACACTGGTCGGGCGCGGCGACATCAGCGGCATGAGCTTTTCTTTCCGGGCGACGAAGCAGTCGTGGGACGAAACCGGCGATCTGCCAATCCGCACCGTCGAGGCGGTCGAATTGTTCGAAGTCTCTGCGGTGGCTTTCCCCGCCTATGAGGGCACGACCCTTGCCGTTCGCGCGCTTGAGGCCGTCCGTGCCGAGGCTGAGGAAGTCTTGGCAGAGGAACAGCGCAGGAAAGACAACGCAGCCGCTGCAGCGCGCCGGGTAGCCGAGCGACGTATGCAGCAGGAGCAAAAGTTTCGGGGCTTCCGGCAGGGCGCCTCGTAGTCACCCGGCGATGCCGGAGGGCGGGCGAAAAGCCCTGCCATTTTTCCCCAATGCCCGCCACTGAGCGGGCTTTTTAGTTTGGAGAATGTGAAGTGAATCTCAACGAGATGCAGGAGAAGCGCGGCCGCCTCATGACTGAGGCCCGAGAAGCTCTGGACGCGATCAAGTCGAATACCGACGAGGCCCGCTCCACCGAACTCGAGCAGCGCCACGACACCATCATGGCCGACTTCGACAAGGTCGAGGGCATGATTGCCCGCGAGCAGAAGCAGGCCGACATCGAGAAGCGCCTTGAAGAGCGGGCTGCCGAAGAGCGCGCCCGCAAGCGCCCGAACGGTGGCGACGGTGAGGCCCGTGGCACCGACGACGGCGAGAAGCTGGATTATCGTTCGGTCTTCTACAAGTTCGTCTCGCGCGGTGCCGATCTCGGCGAGCTTGAGCCGGAAGAGCGCGCCATCCTTCGCAGCGGCGTCCAGCAGAAGGCTGAATTCCGCGCGCAGACGACCTCTGCGGCTGCTGGCGGCTACACGGTTCCGACCGAGCTGGCCAACGTGATCATCAAGTCTATGAAGGCTTGGGGTCCGATGTACGACGCGAACACCGCGACGGAGATGAACACCTCGAGCGGCAACCCGCTCACCATCCCGGCCGTCGACGACACCGCCGTGACTGCTGAGCCTCACACGGAAGGCGCCGCACTGACGGACGATGGCGGCAAGGATGTGACGTTCGGCCAGAAGACGCTGAATGCCTATGTGTTCGACACCGAGTTCGTCAAGTTCTCGATGGAGCTCGCGCAGGACAGCATCTTCAACATGGAGTCGCTTCTCGGCGAACTGCTTGGCGAGCGCCTTGGTCGTATTGCCAACCTGCAGCTTACCGTAGGCACCGGCTCCAACGCGCCTAACGGTGTGGTTACGGCGTCGTCCCTCGGCAAGACTTCGGCAGCGGTCGCGGCCATCACGGCTGACGAGATCATTGACCTCGTGCATTCGGTTGACCCGGCATACCGCTCGGCACCGAAGGTTCGGTTCATGTTCAATGACGCGACGCTGGCGGCTATCCGCAAGCTGAAGGACGGCGACGGCAACTACCTGTGGAACATGGGTAACGTGCAGACTGGTGAGCCGGGCGCCCTGCTTGGCTACCGCTACAGCATCAATCAGGCGATGGACTCTCTGGCCGCCGCCAAGAAGGTGATGCTGTTCGGTGACCTCGGCAAGTATTTTGTCCGCAAGGTCGGCTCGCCGGTTATCGGCGTGATGCGCGAGCGCTTCTGGCCGGATCTCGGCATCGCCGGTCTGATCCGCTTCGACGGTGAGCTCGGCGACACAGGCGCCGTCAAGCACCTGATCACTGCCGCTGCCTAATTTGGCAATGAGTGGGCGGCTTCGGTCGCCCACTCTCCCCACAGCCGGTCGCAGGAGACACCATGAAAATCAAGATGACCACCAGCATGGCTGGAGTCGCTTTCGCGCTGTCGCCTGGCGACGAAACCGAACAGTTCGGAGACGCGGAAGCAATCCGCCTGATTGAGGCGGGCTATGCCGTTCCGGTTGCCGAAGATGTGACGGAAAAGGCCGTCAGGCGCCCCGTCAAAGAGAAGCGCGGCTAATGTGGTATCCGGCTTCCATTACCACAGCAGCGGAAGCGGAGCCGGTTACTGTCGAGGAGATGAAGCGTCAGCTTTACATCGACCACACCGACGACGACCCGATGCTGACGCGACTAATTTCAGCAGCCCGCGACCATGCTGAACGGTATTGCGGGTCGCGGTTTGCCACTCAGACACTCACCATCAAGTGCGATGCCTTTTCCGATATGGCTCGCCTGCCGGAAGGCCCGATCCAGTCGATTACCTCGATTGAGTACGTGGACACCGATGGCGCCGATCAGACGCTGAGCACGGATGTCTACGAAGTGCGCGCGGACGGTCTAGATACTGCCATTGTGCGAAAGCACGCTCAGCAGTGGCCCACCCCGCAGCACGGATCGCGCATTACGGTTACGGCAGTTGTCGGTTACGCGACCGTCCCGCCTGCGGTAAAGCACGCGATCATCCTGTTTGTCTCCGACAGCTACGAAACTCGCGTTCCAGCCGCGATGGCTGACTGGACGACTTTCGATTCCCTTCTCTGCAATTTCCGCATGGGCGCCTAGCGCGCAATAAGGACGACACAAGATGGTTGACATTACAGTTACCGCAAGCTCCGTTGTTGCGGGCAGCAATGCCAGTGTCGAGCGCGGCACGGCTGGCGTGGCCATTACGGCCGGGCAGGTGGTCTACAAGAACGCGACCACGAGCAAGTATGAATTGGCCGACAACGACAGCGCCACGGCTGCGGTTCGCGCGCCGGTCGGCATCGCCCTGCACGGAGCCGCGCTGAATCAGCCGCTCGCGGTGCAGAAGGCTGGCGACATCACGATCGGCGCCACGCTTACGGCGGGTGTAGCCTACTATTTGAGCGCGACGCCTGGGGGCATCTGCCCTGTGGCTGACATCGCGAGCGGCGACTACGTGGTGCTGATGGGCCTTGCGAAGTCCACCACTGTGCTGGCGATCGATATCCAGGCGAGCGGCGTGGCGCTGTAAGCAGCCATGAGACCCCACACCACCTTCCTCCGCAATTTCGACTACCGTCCGCCAAGCAAGCCCGGCGTGACGATCGCCTACAAGGCCGGCTGGTCCGGCTTGATACCGCGCGCGCACGTCGCCGCTGCCCGCCGTGCAGGAGCTATTATGGAGGCTGACGATGGCAAAGCCGACTACAGCCGGCCAACTGAAGCACAGACTGTCGTTTCGGTCTCCGGTTAGCGTCCCTGACGGCTATGGCGGCACCACAGACGGCTTTGCGGAGCAGTTCGTGGTGTCGGCGCGCCGGCAGTTCCTTCGCGGATCTGAGGCCGTCCAGGCGGCACGGCTTGAAGGCAGGCAGCCTGTCATTCTGACAGTGCGGCGCTCGCCTGACACGGAGACGATCACGACGGACTGGCAGGCGGTGGATGCGCGCGAGGGCACGGCGTATCAGATCCGGTCTGTAGAACCGACAGAGGACCGGGCTTGGCTTGATATGCTCTGTGAAAGCGGGGTGGCTCAGTAGTGGCGACGAGTGTGCGCGGGCTGAAGAGCCTAAACCGCAAGCTTGCCGCCATACCGAAGGAAGTCCGTCGCGAAGTCCGCAAGGCGCTGGAAAAAGGCGCCTATCAGATTGCCGACACGGCCTATTCCTTGGCGCCATCCGATTCCGGCGATCTCAAGCGGTCCATCGGCTACACCTTCGGCAAATACACGGCGGCAAACTCCAACGTACGCGGCGTGGGGGCCAGTGGCACCATTGTAGATAGTGACCTGAGCGTGACGGTTCACGCTGGTGACGCCAAAGCTTTCTACGCGGCATTTATCGAATTCGGCACGGCGGGCCATGCACAGGGCGGCAAGTTCGCCGGCACATGGCACCCAGGAACACCCCCACAGCCGTTCTTTTATCCTGCCTATCGCCTTCGCAAGCGGGGCGTGAAGGCCGGCATCAGTCGCGCCGTCAAGAAGGCATCCGTGAAGGTGGCTAAGTCATGATCGGCCCACAGATACAAGGCGCGGTTTATGCCGCCCTGACGGCTGCCGACGTGGCAGGCGACCGCGTTTATGACCGCCCGCCTGCCTCGCCGGTGTTTCCATACGTCGTGATTGGCGACGAGCAGGTGATCGACACGAGCGGCACGTGCGGCGAAGCCTTCGACGTGTTCGTTGACGTACATGTCTGGTCCCGCGCCTCGTCGAGTGCCGAGGCCAAGACGATTGGCGCACAGGTTGCCGGCACGCTCGCTACGGAACTGACGATAGCGGATTTCCGCGTCGTGATCGGAGCGCTGGAGACGGCGCGCTACCTGAAAGACCCGGATGGTATCACGACGCACGGCGTCATCACCTTCCGGTACGCGGTCGAGACGACATAGCCGCAACCCACCACCATCCGCACCACCACAGCCGCTCCACCGGGGCGGCTTTTCTTTGACTGGAGAAGACCATGGCCCCGGTACAGACCGTTTCTGGTAAAAAGCTGCTTGTTCAGATTGGCGACGGCGCATCGCCGGAAGTGTTCGCCGCTGACTGCATGATCAATGCCGAGCGCGGAATTTCGTTTTCCGTCGATAGCAACGACTTCGTGATTCCCGATTGCGACGATCCAGATGCCGCAGGCTGGAAAGAGCGGGAAGTTGACGGCATGTCGGCCACCATCACGGGTGCCGGCATCCTGCACACGCCCAGCTTCCAGACGTGGTTTGATTGGATGGCATCGGCCGCCCCGAAGAATTGCCGCGTGATGCTTGATGTCGGCAGCGCGGCTGGCGGCGGCTACGTTGAGGGCGCGTTCTACCTGACGAGCTTTGAGAGCTCTGGCGGGCGGAATGACAAGGTGACGGCCAACGTCACGCTCGAGAGCACCGGCGTGATGACTTGGACGGCTGCCGCGTAATGGCGCACAAGCACGGCACGGTGGTGCTTGAATGGGCGGATGGGGAATACCCCTTCCGCCTAAGCCTCGCTGAAATGGGCGAACTCGAGGACAAGCGCGACAAGGGCGTCTGGACGCTCCTCAAGTCGCTGCGGGATGCATCCTGCCACACGAAGGACGTTGTGGAGGTTGTGCGGCTTGGGCTGATTGGCGGCGGCATGTCGCCCGTCGAGGCCATGCGCAAGGTGCGGTTTTACTGCGAAGAGCGCCCGATCGAGGAAAGCCGGATTATCGCGTTCGGCATTCTAGGCGCGTCCATGTCCCGACTGCCAGGCGACAAGGGTGAGGAGGCTTCGTCCGACACGGGGGAAGCAGAGCCGGCGGGGACGACCGACTCGACCTCGCCGGCATCGTCGGAAGCGCCGCAGCCATCGGAGTGACGGACCCGCTGTCGATGTCTCTGGCGGAATGGGGTGCAGCGGCAAAGGGCTGGATGAAGGCGAACGGATCGGAGTCCGTCGAGCCGCCTAGCGAAGCCGAGTTTGAGGCCATGCTGGCGAGGGCGCCGCGCTAAGCGCGGGCTCTCTGTGCCGCGCTCCCATGGAAGATATTTATGGCAACCGACATTGAACAACTCGTCGTCCGCATTGATGCGAATATCAATGGTATGCGGAAGCAGATGGGGAAAGCCGAGCAGGTAACGAACCGGAGCTTTGGCAGGATTGAGAGTCGCGCCAAGAGGATGTCGGCCAGCCTGAACAGCACCTTTGCTGGGATGGGTACGCGGCTTATCGGTGCGTTTGCTGGTGTGGCGGCGGTGCGGAGTGCTAGTGAGCTAGTCGATGCGTCGATCCGCATTCAGAATGCCTTGAAGGTCACGGGGCTTGCCGGCGAGGAACTGACGAAGGTTTACGATAGCCTGTTCGCCAGCGCACAGCGCAATTATGCGCCGCTGGAGACACTAACGACGCTCTATTCCCGGCTGGGTTTGGCACAGAGCGAACTAGGCGTCACCACCGGCGAGATACTGAACTTTACCGACAAGATTGGTCTGGCACTTCGCGTTCAGGGCACGTCTGCCGCAGAGGCACGCGGTGCCCTGATCCAGTTGACGCAGGCGCTCGGTGGCGGCGTTGTCCGGGCGGAAGAATTCAACTCCATCCTTGAAGGCGCGCCGACCATCGCGCGGGCCGCTGCGGCTGGCCTTGAGGAGGCTGGCGGCTCGGTCGCAAAGCTTCGGTCGCTCGTCATTAACGGCGAGGTTTCTTCTCAAGCGTTTTTCCGGGCGTTTGAGGCCGGCGCCGGCATTTTGGAAGGCCAGGTCGCCAACGCAGAGCAAACGGTTAGTCAAGGCTTTGTCCGGCTGCAGAATGTTCTAATCGATACGGCGGGCGAACTTAACGAAGGCTCCGATGCGAGCGAGCGTCTTGCTGGCGTACTCGATACACTCGCAGATATTGTTGAAAGCACCGACTTTTCGCCTGTCATCAATGGCATTATCAATGTCGGAGATGCTGCTGTCAGCGTCATTGGTTCGATCACCAGCCTCGCCAGCGAGATTGGCCGGCTGTCCGGTATTCAGGACGCATTCCAGAACCGCATCTCACGCGACGAACTGTCCAAGAATTTCAAGGAACAGATTCGGACGCAGCTTGGCGGCGGTAATGAGCGTATCGAGGATGCGTTCGACCTAACGCGCGGCACTGGTGAAGGATTGGCCGAGCGTGGCGGGCGGGTAGCGCCGAAGCCGGCGCCAGTCATCACGCCGGTCTCACTGTCCGATTACGTCGCACCTGCAAAGCCCGTAGGCGGCGGGGGCGGGCGAGGCCGAAGCGGTGGACGCTCCCGTGGCGGCGGCGGCGGCGGCGGCGGATCTGGTTCCAACGACTACGAACGCGAAATCCGCCAGATCAAGGAGCGCACCGCCGCACTCCAAAGTGAGACCGTAGCCATGGCGGGCCTCAATCCTCTCTTGGAGGATTACGGCTTTGCCAAGGAAAAGATCACTTCGACGCAGGAACTGCTGACGGCAGCCGAGCGCGAAGGCATCAAGGTTACGCCCGAAATCAGGGCGAGCATCGAGAGCCTGGCGGAAGGCTATGCGGCGGCATCTGCCGAGGCTGAAAAGCTGGCGGAAAGTCAGGACAAGGCCCGTGAGACGGCGCAGGATATGCGCGATCTTGGCAAGGATATCACCGGCGGGTTTATCTCCGACCTTCGCAACGGCGCAAGTGCAGCCGACGCGCTGTCCAACGCGCTGAGCAAGGTGGCCGACAAGCTTCTGGATATCGCCCTCAACAGCCTCTTCAGTAGCGGCGGTGGCGGCGGTTTCGGTGGTGGAATCGGCGGCATCATCTCGAGCATCTTTGGGGGCTTCCGCGCAAGCGGCGGGCCTGTGTCATCCGGCAAGGCTTATGTCGTCGGTGAGCGCGGCCCGGAGCTCATGGTGCCGAGTAGCGCCGGGACGGTGATTCCGAATGGCGCAATGGGTGGGGGCGGGGGGCGCAACGTCCACGTCACGGTCGGCGTCGATGTCGACAAGTCCGGCAACCTGACGCCGTTCGTCACCAGCATTTCCGACCAGCGGGCGCAGATCCGTTCGCAACAGGCGATGCAGCAATCCGCTAGCCAATTTCCGCAGCTTCAGCAGGACCGGCAACGGCGAAAAGGGTAGGCATGGCAACGGCATTTCCATCCGGCCTGATACCGCAGTCGGTCATGTTCGACATCGAAAACGCCTCCCGGTCGGGGGGCGTTTCCACTAACGGTCTGGAGCAGATAGTCGGTTCCGGCGCGGGCAGGTGGCGCGCTTCGCTTGGCGGCATCTATGTGCGGACGAACGCGCAGGTGCTGGCGTGGCGTGCGTTCCGGCTGTCGCTTCGCGGCAGGACAGGAACGGTGCTTGTATCGCCGTTCGACGGCAAGCGGGTGAACTGGCCGAAGGATGCCTATGGGCGCGCCCTGCACCCCGGCTTTACGCGCCGTCGTCATTTGGACGGTACGATATACGAAGACCCGGAGATCCCGACCGAAAGCGAAGTCAACGCGACATTCGCAGCGGCAGCCGCCCGCCGCGCAACCACGGTTCAGATTGCAGTCAGCCAAGGCGAAGCGATCAAGGCGGGGCAATACCTTTCCCCGTCTGAAGGGCGCCTGCACGTGGTGGTCGGTGTCATCAACTCGACGACGTTCTCAATTGAGCCGCCCCTGCGCGATGCCGTGACGCTCGGCCAGGCCGTCAACTTCACTCGCCCGACCTGTGAAATGCGCCTGATGGATGACGGCAGCGGCGGGCTCGATTTGCAGCTTGCGCGCACCGGCATGGTGTCGATGGACTTTGTGGAATCTGTTTAGCGATCGGTACTGACTATGGCTGACTTCTCCGCACTGCAGGAAGCCGCGATTGCCGGCAAGGTCGTCCACCTCGTCAATCTGGTGGAATTCTCCTTTGTCGAGAGCACGCGGCGCGTTTGGAATGGTATCGGGGTGCTGGATCTGGACGGCCATGAATGGCTCGGAACTGGCGAGCTTGGCTCGATTTCGTCCATCCGCTTTGGCGAGAACGACGACGCCGAACAGGTTACGTTTTCGCTATCCGGCGTTGATCCTGAATTCGTGACGCTGGCACGTGCCGGTGACAGCGTGCGCGGACGGGACGTGACGATCTATGCGCTGTTTCTGGATAAGGAAACAATGCAGCCGCTCGGCGAAAAGTGGGTCGTCCGGCAGCTTATCATGGACACGATCGGTTACGGTGCCAAAGGCCCGTCCGAGCGATCCATCAGCCTGAGCGCGGAGTCCATTTGGACAACGCGTAATCTCGCGGCGTTCGCCTATTGGTCCGACCGTGATCAGCAGGCACGCTTTCCGGGCGACCTGGGCTGTCAGTTCATTCCGACGCTTAAAAACAAGCGCCTGGCGTGGCCCACTTTTTGAATGGACGATCTAACGCAGTTCCTGCGGCGGGCGGCAGAGACGCCCTTCGATTGGGCGTCGACGGACTGCCTGTCGTGGCTCGGCGAGTGGGTGGCGGTTCGCCACGGCATCAACCCGCACGCCCGATACCGCGACCGCTACGCCACCCGCACAGGCGCTTACCGCCTGATAGCCGAACACGGTTCACGTCAAGGGCTCATAGACGCCGCTGTGGCGCCGTTGGGGCTTCTGCGCACCGACACACCGCAGCGGGGTGACATCGCGCTCGTTGACGCCCCTGAAGGCGAGCTTGGCGCGATCGTGACGGGCACCTTCACCGCCTGCCTTGAGCAGCGCGGGCTTCGCTTTAGGCGCCGTGCAGATGCGCCGATCCTCGCAGCTTGGAGAGTTTGAATGCTGCGACTTGCTCGCGCCGCGCTGGTCTCTTCGACCGTTCTGGCGTCGCTGACCTTTGTGACTATCCCGGCGAATGCCGATCCGATCTTCATGCCGATCGCACTGGCGGCGTTTCAGGCCGGGGCGAGTGTCACGGTTGCCAATGCCATTATCGGTGTCGGCGTGCTGGGCTCGATCGCCTCGACGGTCGGTACGATCGCGCTGGGCCTCGGCGTTTCCTATGTCGCGTCGCTGTTCAACCGCCCGCAACAGCCGAAGCCGAGTGACGGGCAGGTGGAATCTCGGCAGGCTGTCCCGGCTCGCGTCTGGCATTACGGGCGGATGAAGGTGGCCGGGCCGCTGGCGTTCTACGAAAGCCGCGACGGCAGCCTGTATAAGGCGGTGCTGATTTCGTCTCGCGAGATCGACGGCTACGAGCAGCTATTCCTCAACGACCGGCCCGTCACCACGGACGCTGGCGGCTCAATTGGCGAGTTTGGCGCCGGCGGCGATCTGAAGTGGATCGACATGTTCCTCGGCACAGACTCGCAGGCCGCATCTAGTCGCCTCACCAGCGCGTTCTCCGAGTGGACATCGGCGCATCGACTGCGCGGGACCGCCTACCTTGTCGTCAAACTGAAGGCGCCGGGGTCGGAATATTTTCAGGAGGTCTACCCCTCCGGCGAGGATCAGGTTTCGGCGCTCATCAGAGGCGCAAAGGTCTACGACCCGCGCAAGGACTCGACGGTTGCCGGCGGCAGCGGATCGCACCGGCATAGCAATAAAGCGACATGGGAGTGGAGCGACAACGCCGCGCTAGTCATCCTTGATTACCTGACGCACGAGGACGGCTATTCACGAGCCATCGCGAAGATGGATCTGCCGTCTTTCATCGCGATGGCGAACCTTTGCGACGAGGCGGTCCCGCTGGCGGCCGGTGGCACAGAGCGGCGCTACCGCGTCGCAACGTCCGTCACGCTCACGGAGGCACGTAAGGACGTTCTGGCCCGGTTGCTGGAAGCCTGCGACGGTCGTTTGTTCCCGACGCAGGACGGCAAGGTTTCGATCCGGGGCGGCAAATGGGAGGCGCCCACTGTCACGATCGACGCGGACGCCGGCCACATCATCGAGACGAACTTCGCTCCGCCGGATGCGATGTCGCGGTTCAATGAATTGTCGATCCAGTATCTCGATCCGGCGCTCGGCTATATCGAGAACGAGGGCACCCCCTGGCAGGATGTCGACGACATCGCCGCTACCGGACAACTTGTCACTGTCCCAGCAGACATGGTGCAGGTTCCTTCACACAGCCAGGCGCGGCGCCTCGCCAAGATCCGCATGGCCCGCGAGAACAGCGATTGGGTCGGCGAGATCGCTGCCAACCTTGCCGGGCTCAATGTCATAGGCGAGCGGGTGATCACGCTGAACTGGCCGGAGTTGAACATCAACGGCCCGTATTGGGTCGAGGGCGGACCTGAGATTTCGCAGGACTGGACTGGTGTTCGGCTATCCCTGCGTTCGGCCAATCCGGCGTCCTACGACTGGACAACGGCGGAAGAGGGCACCTCCACATCGGTCCCGCCCGACACGGCACCCGACTTCAGCTTGGATCCGCCAACAATCACGCTTTCGCAGATTGCGGGGCCGGCTATACGGGCAGACTGGACGCCAAGCCAGGCGCTCAACCGCAATTACGAAGTGCAGTACCGGGCGGACGCCGGCGCTACCTATACCGCCATGACGGTTGCCGAAACGCGCGACAGCGCGGAGAGCGGCGTGGTTGCCACAGGGCTCTATCAGGTCCGAATTCGCATGAATGCCGGCGTTGCCGCTACTGGCCCCTGGTCTGCCGATTATCCGATTACCATCACCTAGCGAGGCAGCAATGACCGACACCATCGTGACGGAGCGCCCGCACTCCGCGATTATCCGCGTCTGGCACGGCGAGGACTGGTACGACGCCCTGCCGCAGCTCGTGGACAACGCCGGCCTGCCGTTCGATGTGACCAGCTACACGCTGGAGCTTTTCGCGCGGCCGACGCTCGATCATTCGGTTTTGCTCAAGCTGCTTTCGTCGACAGAGGGCACGATCCGCAAGGAAGACCCGACGCTCGGGCTGGTCAACTTCTATCTGCCCCAATCCGATGTGGAGGCCAGCTTGCCAGTCGGTACGTGGGAGCAGTTCTTCCGCATCACGTGGGTTGATGAACTGCTTGGCGAGGTCTCCAAAATCCTCTGGACCGGCAAGATCATCGTGTTCCCGGCGAACGACGCCGCCGCCTGAAGCATCCCGACAATTCGCTGACTGACTGGCCCGCCTTGAGCGGGCTTTTTCATATCCGCAGCCCGGAGCACCCCATGTTAGAAATCCGCCCGTCCAGCACGTTGACGGTTCCCTCCTTCGCGTCTCGCACCGTCAATCTTGATGTTGACCTGGGTGCACTGGCAATCCGCTACGTGTTCTCCACCACCATCACAGACAGCGATCCGGGTAACGGCAAGCTGCGGCTGTCTGCTACCCAGCAGGACGCTGCGCTGACGGTCCGCGCTGATACGCTGGATGTGAACGGCGCTGACGTGACAGGTATCCTTGACGCCTTCGATGACAGCACGAGCGCGACCAAGGGCGTCCTGCGGATTTACAAGGTCAGCGACCCGACGAAATGGCTGGTTTTTGATGTGACTGCGCTCGCTTCGCCAGCGGGCTATCGTAACATCACGGTCGAGAACATCGCCGCCAGCGACACCAGCCCGTTTGCGGACGGCGACATGGTTCTGCTGTCGTTCCAGCCGGCAGGCGACAAGGGGGAGGATGCGGTACTCGATACTGAAACGGCCGAATACGTTCCACGTCCCGTTACCGCGCCATTCTATGTCCGCAACGTCGGCGACTGGATGCGGCAGACAAAATACCTGCGGGACTTTGCGCCGTCGTCCACGGAGCCGAGCGATTGGAGCGAGACGCTTCAGACGGCGGTCAACGAGACGATCGACGCCGGCGGTGAATTGAACATACCGGCTGGACTGTACGACCTCGGCACGGAGGTTATTGCCGACGTGTCCGCGAATTCAGGCGTACCCAGCGTTTCGCGAAAACGGCTCAATATCAAAGGCCAAGGTCAGGGGAATACGGCCTTTCGCACCACTGTGGACGGCATGAATGCACTACGCTTGCTGGGCGACAGCGTCACTTCTGGCGGCCACGGTTACTGCGAGTTTTCTGATTTTTCCTTCGTCGGCGGCTCCCCAACTTCGCGCACGAGCTTTGGTCTCGCCGTCGAGGATATGGCGTATGCCAGGTATCGAAATCTGAGCTTCCACAACCTGTTCGTCGGCTTAACTCTGACCGGGGCGCTATCGAGTACGTTCGACAATCTGATTTTCAACGAAAGCACCAAGGGCGTCTCCAGCGACGAGGGCCCGGTCGACCCGAATGCGAACATCTGGATCGGCTGTCAGTGGCGAGCCTGCACCACTTACGCCTTCGATGCATTTACGACGATGTCGGGTACTACGTTCCTCATGCCGAGGATTGAGAACTGCGGCACGCACGGCAATGCTGCGACAGGCGGCTTTAACTTCCGCTCTACCGGCGCGACCGGCGAAGTGGCGGCCAATATCTTCGGTGGCTACATCGAAGGAAACGGCGGCGGATTCGACATTCAGATTGCCGAGAGCGCAGGCCTTCGTGCCGTGCTCAACGTTTACGGCGGCGACTTCCGAAGGATCCGAAGTGACAGGTACGTCACCACCAACATCAAGACAGGAGGAGACATCGATCTCAATCTGTACGGTGTCGGCTTCACCAACGCCGGAACGTACGCGGCGGACGCTGCAAGACCGTTCCTGACCCTTTCGGCTGGAACAAGGCTTCGGGACAGTGGATGCCGCTGGGGTGGCGCTACAGGCGGCCCGACGACGGGACAGTCGATGCCCTATGCGGGCTTCGTCCAAGGAACCCTTGGCGCATCTGTGACCGGCATTCTTCCGAATGGGTGGACTGTGGCGCAGAGCGGGACGGGCATCTTCGTTGTCACCCATAGCCTTGGACACTCCGACTACGCCGTCAGCGCGACCTGCAATGCCACGTCGGATCGAAGCGTGGTGCGTGTCGCGAAGGCCGCCAACACGTTCAGCGTAGTGCTGGCGGCTGGCGCCACCAAGGTGGATGACGACTTCAGCTTCCAAATGTCGGTGCTGAAGCCGAGATCTTAGTTGCCTTCCGGAAGACCCTTGGTGTCCGGCCACGAAACGGCAGCCCCGACATCGATAGGCGGATCCTCAGCTTTCCAGGGGGGACATGTTGCTGCACGTCGCCTCACTTTCAGTGCTTCAGCGATTCCTGCCAAGAACCGTCCGCCAAGCCTTGCGGAGGAACTGGAATACAGGGGTCGGTAGGGCGTGCTCCGCCTTTAGCTTCAGAGCCAGGAATCTCGGTCTCGATCTCATAGTCCACCTATCGGATTTGCATGTGCGGCGATCCTGACGTGGCCGATTTGTCTTGTCCACCACAGCCTGCGCTTGGAGTCCACCGCCCGGCCACGGCATCCGATGCAACTTAACGGTGGCTGCCGTG
The DNA here is from genome assembly GCF_036549475.1 of Aurantimonas sp. A2-1-M11. NCBI lineage: Bacteria > Pseudomonadati > Pseudomonadota > Alphaproteobacteria > Hyphomicrobiales > Aurantimonadaceae > Aurantimonas > Aurantimonas sp. A2-1-M11. Next base: position 88,490 of record NZ_JAZHLI010000002.1, read on the forward strand.
CGGGAAAGGAAAGAGAGGGATCAGAGGGAGGCGCGGATCACCAGATGGATGCGGGGACGAGTGCAAGACATCTAGATTCTACTCAGCCGGGAAACGCTCTGGCGAGGGAACGTCACTGGCTTGGTTCTTGTTGGAGCATTGTTTTGGGCGGATGATCATCAGGAGGACTCCCATGGACAAGCGAACCGCCGCACTCGCGTTGGCGCTGATTATTTTCGGCCTCGGGCCGACCGTGGCACAAGACTTTGACCGCCGAGGTCGATCATCGGGCCCACCAGACGTAGTCCGGGATGCTCAGCGAGAGGGAAGTGCAAAGTTATGCTCAGCTGTCGGTAACCAGTGGCGCGATACGATCCAAGCACCCTTCGCTTGGCGGCCCCGCGACTGCAGTGAGTTCGCGAGAACTATGAAGGCAGCAGAATTCCAGATTGGGTGCGCATTTAACTCCAGCAGAGTTCCTTTTGCGTGGGGAAGACCTCGCGAGTTGGGCGGAGAAAATGTCGGTCGAAACTTGTTCCCAGATCCGAACTGTGGATGGAGCCGTGGACCGCAAGAGAGGTATCGATAACAAGTAATACCAGCTTTCGCTGGCAACCATTGCAGGCCCGCACCAGACCCATTTCGGCGTCGGCCAGCTTGCCGAGCGTGTCGATTGTATGCGGTCTGGGGGATGGTTCTATCCCACCCCTGTTCACGGCATTTGATGCGTCGGCGGCCCGTCCGCCGGTGGGATGTGGCAACTCGTCGATGACCTGGGCGCACCGGCTTGGCTGGCGTCGCCCGTAGCGCCCGCAACCTCCCATCCACACTATCAGATAGCCGTCAGCATCAATTGGCGCAGCCGATCGCGGGGAATTGGTGACGTTGGGTAGGCAGCCCGGCAGCCGTCACATTGCCAAAGATGACTGCCGGGCCTGTTACGGTTGGAGGCTCGCCCTGGAGGGACAGCGACCGCGACGGGGCGTTCCTATCAACATCCGACGTCATACGCGATTCCCTGCCGTCCCGGTCTAACTACGCTGCGATCAGCTTCAAACCGTGACACCAGCGGTCCCAAGCCAATTGCGCGGCGCCCAAGCCTCGCAGTCGGTCATGCCGGCGAGGCTTTTTCAAGTATCCAAAAAAGGAATCCACCATGGACACGTCCGTACAGGGGCGCGCTTTCATTCGCGCCCACGAGGGCAATCCGCTCACCGCCTATCGTGATCCTGTTGGTATTCCAACGATCGGTACGGGATTCACGAACGGCAGCCGGGTTGTCACGGAAATGCTCGGCAAGATCGTGCCCGGCAAAACGAAAATCACGGCGCGGCAGTCGGACATCATCTTTGCGGCAATGCTGCAGGATGAATACGAGCCGCCCGTTGAAAAGGGAATGCCGGGCGCCAAGCAGCACGAGTTCGATGCGGGCGTGTCGGTGGTGTTCAACCTTGGCCCGCGTGCGATGGGCTGGCGATGGGCGGACCTCTGGCGCGGCGGGCTGAAGAAGTCGGCGGCCACCCACCTTTCCAACAACTACAACACGGCCAAGGGGCGCAAGCTGCCGGGTCTCGTGCGTCGCCGCAAGGAGGAGGCCATTCTTTTGCGTGATGGCATCTACACGGGTGTCGGGTGGGTGGCGCCGGAAGGCAAGCCTCGGACCACCACCGACGAGCCGCCGAAGCAGCCGGATCCGGTTGTCAAGGAAGCGCAGGAGATGCTGACCGAGCGCGGGTTCAATCCCGGCGCGATCGACGGATGGTTTGGCAAGAAGACAAAGGCTGCGGTGCTCGCCTATCAGAAGGCGCACCCGCATCTCGTCAATGACGGCATTCTTGGGCCTGCCACGCTGGCGCAGCTTCGCCGTGACGCACAGGTGGCCAAGGAGGCGATCAAGAAGGGCGGCGGGGCACTCGCCGGGTCCGGTGCTCTAACCGTGCTGTCGGGCTTGTCCTGGCAGTGGGTGGCCATTGGTACGGGCGTCGTGACCGCCGCTGTGCTCGCCTATGTCGCGTGGCGCTATCGCGATGTCATTGCGCGCCGGTGGAACACCATGCGCGGCAAGACGGTGGAGGTGTGATCGTGGTGACTTCGACCGGCAATGAAACGCCCTGGTACAAACTGAAACGCGTGTGGGCTGCCCTTGTGGCGGCGGTGCTCATTGGCGGAATGGCGGTCGGCGGCTTGACGGTTGCCGATGTCGGTTCGCTGACGGAGCTTGCTGACTACGTGACGGGTGCCGAATGATCGCCTGGCTCATCGCAAACTTCGGCGGATATCTCGCCATGGCTGGTGCGGCACTCGCCGCGCTGGCCGCCATCTATTTCAAGGGGCGCTCTGACAAGGGCGCTGCAGTAGAGTCCGACCGCGCCGACGAGCGCATTGCCACGATGGAAGCCGCGAAAGAGGTGGATGATGAAGTCGGCAATATGGATGCTGATGGCGTTGATACTCGCCTCGCTCAGTGGATGCGTGACGGCTCCGGGCGGTAGCTACTGTGATGCGGCGCGGGTTATCCGGCCATCCGTTACGGACAGCATGACGCTGGAAACCAAGCGGCAGATCCTCGCCAATAACGAGACCGTTGCGCGGCTGTGTGGCGTCAATCCCTGACGGCACGCCGACTAGGCGAGACGCCGAGTGGGGGCAACCGCCCGGCGTCTCTAAACCGACACCCCGGCAAGAGGGCGCCGGCTGCGTTCAGCATCAAGCCCGGTGGTTAAGATATCATGGATCACACAGATAGGCCGGCAAATTGACCGGCCCGGAATTGATGGCCGTTGTCGTCTTTGGGCTGACCGTGTTCGGCGTCATTTGGGCGGGATGGCGGTACGTGGAAAGCCGTATCGATAAGGCAAAGTGCGAGGCAATCCAGCGGGCGAAGGACGCCGGGAAACAGGCCGAAGCCGCAACCGCCTTGGCATCCTATGCACAGTCCCAGCTTGCCGAACACCGGCTGCATGTCGCCGAGCACTACGTCACGAAGTCCGGCCTGCGCGAGGCGACAGAGCACATCATGGAGGCCATTGCCGGCGTGCGCGGCTCGCTCGATTCCTTGGGCAGCCGCATTGACCGCATGATTGAGGCGCGACCAGGCGACAGAGCCGGCAGGGGCGGCCAGCAGTAGGGTGGCCGGCCACAAGGGTCGCCTCCATGTGCAGCGGGTGTTCCGGCTGCATCTCAGCCCGTGCTGACCTTGATTGGTCGGCGCGGGCTTTTTTCGTTTTTGGGCTCCGAGAAGTTCGCGTGCGGCGCCATCTCGACGCGATCAATCCCCCGTGCTCTCCTGCGGCATGTGCAACCTCTATTCCATTACCAAGGGCCAGACGGCGATCCTTGGGTTCACCCGCGCCATGCGGGATCGCACCGGCAATATGCCATCGCTGCCCGGCGTCTTCCCTGACTATTCGGCGCCAGTAGTGCGCAACGCCGAAGACGGTGAGCGCGAGCTGACAATGATGCGGTGGGGCATGCCGTCTCCGCAGTTCGTCATGAAGGGCCGCAAGGTCGACGGCGGCGTCACCAATGTCCGCAACGTGAAGATCGCCGCACGCGTCGACGACATGAAGACCCGCATCACGCTGCACCTGCCGAGCGCCTGTCCCGACGCGCCCCTGATGCGCCTGCTTCTCGAGCGACTGCCGCGCATGGCGCCAGTCTGACGACTGCCCCGGCCGTCGCCCCCGCTCGCCCCGAAACCGCAACCTCAAAACTCGAACATCCCTAACCGCGCCGCCACGGCGAGCGCGCCCGAAAAGCATGGGCGACACCAACCCGACAGTGCCGCCAATGTCCAACGGGAATGTCAGGCGCGCCCTGATGCATGATCCGGGCTAGCTTCTCGGAATACGAGACAACCGACGAAGGCAAGAAGGTGCCTGTTTGGTTCGCACAGGACGAGAGCCGGCCCCTGACGGCGTTCGCCAGGATCTGGACGAACTGGACCAGCGTTCGGAAAACGAGAGAAGGTGAGGTCAATGCCGACCTCTACGGCTTCCTAACCACCGATCCCAACGCAGTGGTCGCGCCGTTTCATCCGAAGGCGGTGCCGGTCATCCTCACCGAGGTCGAGGAGATGGACGTCTGGATGCGCGCGGAGTGGGCGGAGGCGTCGGCGCTGCAACGGCCGCTGCCGGACGATTCGCTTCGGATCGTTGCGCGAGGCGAGCGGAAGGATGGGAAAACCGGACGAAACCTGTAGAAGTCCTATCGTCGTCTCGTCCGGAGTTGTCTACGGTTTACCACCGGGGCATCTGTACCGATACGACTTGTCCAGTTCAAACCGGCTTTCCACAGACCCCATACTTCTTAGCAGGCCTGCCAAGGCATTTCTCGGCTCGCGAGACCATTCCAAAGCTTTAGGAATTTTAAATATTACGATTGTTCCTCTATCCCAGTAATTTGCCCTTGCAGACATCAAGAGATCGATTGCTTTTCTGCCGCATTTACCAGGAATTATTTCATTAACATCGTTACCAGAATTATAGAATGCTCTAATATATTTTTCGCATACCTTGTAGTTTTTTAGGTTTCTTGCATCTGCGATGTAGGCATTAAGGCCGACATTTCTGCTATCCATTCGTGCCTTTGCGCCAAGGTCATTGTACAAATACTCAAACATTTCGCGTCTTTCACCGTCCAATTCCTGGCATAATTTGACACGTTTAAGTTCCTTAAATGCCGCGTCCTTGTCGCGTCCGCCGTCTACGAACAACCGAACGGCGCACAACACGTTCTTGGATACAGCAAGTTCTAGAAGGTCATTCCCGTTGTAATCATTGAAAGGATCAAAGTACGGCGACCGGGCTAGCGTCGCGACGCGACCGCAATTTTTCCTTAAGATCGAATTATACATTGCTTCCGAAATCTCATCGAAAACGTCCGCTGACGACGGTGATGATGCCATGCTTGCAAACATGACAAGCAGTAAAATGCGTAGTCCGGAGCGTTGTCGCATTTTATACCTCCCATTGCAGATAATGATCCAAGATTATCATAGCCGCCGGCTGCCGGATAGCTGGTGACGGTTTCGGCTCCCGTTCTTCCTTGGACTCCGGCCGCAGTCTAGAGTTTCCGAGGAACGCTTCTGTAGCGCGTAGGGGAGAACTGGTCGCTTTCCGCCCTACGGGGCTTTGGAATCGGAATAGGCGGGAGAGAAGCCGGCGGATCATGGCCGGGAGAACGGTTTGCCGGTGGGCTGTCCGATCGCCGTGTTCGCCTGTACCCGGCAGTTGACGCTCCGACTGCCACAGCCTCCACATTTGATCGGCGGACGCCACCGGATGAACACCTGATCCCGGCCCCATATCTCGATCGCGCGTACCAGCGTCAGCTCCATCCTCCGATTGCAGTCGTCGCAATACCAGACGAGACCCATTTCGGCGTCGGCCAGCTTGCCGAGCGTGTCGATCGCGGCGGGATTTGGGGAAGGGGATGTCATGCCGGGATCAGGCCGAGCGCTGCGCACCAACGATCCCAAGCTTCCTGCGCAGCGGCCATGGCACTTTCTCGCCCTTATGTAGCAAAGGCACCAATCCGTGCGAGGCGACAGAAAGGGGTTAGATGAAAGGGGATTGACAGATGAGAGACGATTGGTCGTCCGCCGCGATTCTGTGGAGAACCCCTTATGTCAAGAGGCTTACGAAAAAATTAAGTGGAATGTGGCAAGACTTTTCCCCATCTTGGGCGAGGGAGGAGTTCGTTTTCCACAGGAATCGCTATGCGGTGGGAGGAGAACGAGCGGCACAGGAAGCTATGAGCAATGTTCTGAGAAGAGCACCCGATAGGGTGGATTCGGCGCCATATTCCGCCAGGCATATCGCGAATTATTTTCTTGATAAGGCGGAAAGTGAGGGGCGCCCCATCACTCAGATGAAGCTTCATAAGCTCGTCTATATCGCATACGGCTGGTACATTGCCCTTATGAAAGCCCGTCTTTTTGACGATCGGATTGAAGCTTGGGAGCACGGTCCAGTGGTGACCGGCATCCGTGAGGAATTCCGTAATTTTGGTCGCGAGCCTATCACCGTGAAATCGATTGATTTCGATTTAGACACATTCACGGAACTAGAGCCCGAAGTTCCATCAAGCGACGTGCATACCCATGTTGTGCTTGATCGGGTGTGGGAATCGTACAAGCGCTTCTCAGCAGCAGCCTTGCGTAGTAAAACACACCAAAGGGGTTCGCCCTGGGATAAGGCGTTCAGAGATGGCGCTGGATACGGCAGCACCATCGATGACGAAGACATCGCCTCACATTACCGGGAAAGAATCTCCCTCTACATCGACGCCGCCAAAGGCATTGAACAGTCCATCGATTGATGATGTTGCGAATGTAAATTCAGATTCTCTCGCTGCTGGCGTAGACCAAGTTGAAGGAAAGTCGCGCGGAAGCGAGCTGAGGCCTAGATATCTTCATCGTCGACCTAAATATTATCCTGTCACCGAGGATGAGCTAGACCAAGTCACCGATTTTAATAAGCTATCGACTTTCTTTTTCAGCTGCTCCGGTCTTTTCCTCGGGCTGTCTATTGATCTGGCTAAAGACCAAGCCATTACGGCTGATATGCCAAAGGTTGCGGAAGCCGTAATACCCTACGTGAATATTGGCTCTGCTATTATGGCTGTGATTTGTTTTGCGATTGGATTTTACGTCAATTTCAAAAAACAAGAACGGGTAAAAAAAGTGATATCCGACTCAGTCGAGGACTAATTTTCTGCACCAGAGCGGCAAGGTGGAGTAGAAAACCCTCTGCGATCCTGCGATCCTGCGATCCTGCCATGCCCACGGCAACGCTCTACCGGAAATCGCTTCGCCTTCTGGCTGCACTACCTGTTCCTTCACATTCCCCAGGGCTACTCCGAGCCGGTCCCGAACCCTCTTCCGTTGCGCACACGACCAGCCGTTCATTCTATCTGGCAGCCGCCGGCTATCAACCGGGAGGGCGGAAAGCAGGAGACGGATGAAGTGGAGTAGGGGCGGCCCGGCAGCACCCAAGATCGGGTTGGGACGTTGCCGGGCCTGCCGCTGGCGAGGTGGTCGCCCGCCGCGACTTCGGGAGAGTAGCACGTCGACCATTCAAGGACGAGGGTGGCCCGACAGCGCAGCACGTGCCGGAGGTTCGCTGTCGGACCTTGTCGTGGTCAGGGAGTGCCGGCCTTCCACGACAAGGTCAGAAATAATCCGGTGACCGGCGTCGGCAAGAGGCATCTTGTGCAAATGAAAGTTGGGGGAAATGGCCCGGCAGAAGGCGTCGGGAAACGCACCCACTGCCGGGCCTGATCGCTGGCGGATCGATGATCCGCAACAATCTGGCGCGTGATTAGCACGTCGACGGTGTGTTGGTGAAGGCTGCCGAGCGCGGACGCGACGAGCCTCACCCACGTTGCTCGAGGCGCTGTATCCCGATCGCTGATCAGATAAGAAAAGCCGAGGGAAATGAGTTCAAGCTGCCCTGAATGCGAAGTACCTTGCTACGAAACCGGCACCCCGTTTTTGGCCGGCTTCGGCTGCTTCGTGATAACAGGCACCTGAGGAACACCATTCGGCTCGAGTTGGATGTTTACCGGGTTCGGCGTGTGATCGAGGCCGGCGCCATTGTACGTGTCGACGCCGATGCCGATTACGCCACCCAGCAGGACGTTTCCGGCTACACCAGCGACGCCACCCCCGCTGATCTCCGTGTCAACGAACACGGTTTCGGTCTGGTACCCGTCCTTGCTCGCGACCACCTGAAAGGTGTCCCGGCGAGGAACCTTGATCACGCAGGACGTGTCGCAGCGAAAGCCGTTCGAAGTCTGAATTTCCGTTCGTGCCGGCGTTGCATTGATCGCGACTTCCTCCGATGTCCCGCGAATGATTGAGCCGCAGCCCGACAAGATACCGACCATGCAAATGGCCGCTGCGACTTTCAGCATAACGATTCCCCCAAGTGTGAGGCTCAGAGAGCCCGCGATCGGGGGTTGAGTCAATACGGCATTTGTGTGACAGGTTGCGGGGGCGGGGTTAGCCGAAGGGCGGCAGACCGCCTCAGTAATTCTCGACGATGTAGAAGGCGACGAGACCGCACGCGAACACAATGGCAGGCAGAGTCATCGAGATCGTGGTCGCCATGGTGCTCGCTCCTGGTGGTATTACCGGTTGCGAGAGGGTGGATCCCTCTGCGCCCCTTCTCGGGGCGTGAAGGATAGGCGTAGGTGGTTGCGCGGGGCTGGTCTAGCCGAAGATCGCCATAGCGACTTCGTCAGCGCTGCCCTTCAAGGCAATCGATGCGCCGCCAACGAAGAACACCTCGGCCTCTGTGGCGCCACGGCTCCCGACGTGAGTCACCATCATGGGGACGATGACCACGGCAGCACCGTGGGCGTTCTTCAGTGTGATGTAGCGTTTTGATTTTTCGGACATTCCGGCAACCGCAGTATCTCAAGGGGCATAGCATGCATAGAAGTTGCCCCGGAGCGGGGCAACCGCATCCGGTGCTGCGGTGCCCAGCGTTGGATGGTTCAGTTTATGGTAGCGATCTTTTCATAATCAGCGAGCGCCTTCACTTCCAGTGTATGAAACTGCCACCTGGGGATGGAGCTCTCGTCGTTGTATAGGGCATCAACCAAGGCGATAAACTCACTCCTGCTTTCGACGCCCAGTACCACCTTGGCGCGATCGAAGAAACGCCGGGATCGTGCCCGAGCGAATAGCTCGAACGGGCTGTAGCGGTTCGATGAAAAAAGGCATGTATAAGGATACCAGAAGTCGTTCTTCCTCTTCGAATGCAGCCAGATAACGAAATCAGCCTGCATGATATAGTCAAAGTTACAAATATCGTCGGACGCTCTCTCTTTCAGGAAATCTGCTTGAGGAGACGTCCGACGGGGGTTCTTCTCTCGGTTTTCAACGTCCAGGCTTTTCGTCTCTCTCATGAATATATTGTATGTGGACATGGGGTCGAAGCCGTTTAGCGATTTTGAATAGTTATAGAATGGGCTCAACATAATGGTCGAAGATTCAAATTGATCGTGCCTCAAGAGTACGGCTAGAGTAGATACATAAAGCTCGTGTATTATAAGGCGATAATTATCGAAGTCGGTTTCGCTCCAATGATTCACACTTTCCGGTCGATCAAGGTACGGAAGCATCTTTTCGAAACCTCGATGAAATGCGCGCCAGACTTCTTCGTTGGATTCATATAGAGCTACCGCGTTGACGAGGCGCAGGAACTCGTCCCTGTATGGGAGAAAGGCCCGCGCGCTATCGCGAACCGCTTGCGCATCACTCTTCTGTTTGGGGTCGAGGCGCATCCGCTCCAGATTCCCCACGAACACATCGAGATATTCCGAGATGAATGGAGCTGAATTTCCTCTCCCCGACCGGACAGCCTCGAGCGCCCGCTTTGCGCGGCCGGATGTTCCAAGGTTGAGGGCATGATCGTCCTGGGCAAGAAACGCCGGCTTGGTCCCTAGGCCCGGCTTTACGTGAAGCGGCTTATCGTAGATCCATCTTAGAAGTTGCTCATACTGATCGGCGAATCTGTCAGGATCGCTAAGGTCGATATAGATTCGGGCGGCGTAGTAGGCCGGTAGAACGGGATTCCCTTCGAGGTCCCTTTCCATTACCACTGCGACGAATTTGCCCTGGTTGGTCTGATTGTAGATTTTAGAGGAAACGATCTGCGTCTCTGTACCAACACCGCCTATCCGGCCGTCCGCTTTCTGCGAATATGTTGGATCGCAGAGTATGGCGACTTTTCCGATATCTTCAGCAGTAACCATTTGCTCCATAAAGGAATGAGCGTCGTCGCCTTCTTTCAAATCCCATTTGTCGATTATGACGTCGACGCCTTCTGATCGAAGGTCTGTCGCGAGTTGCAGTACTCGGTTCGCGTAGTCCTGGGATGTCCAGCTATATGAGATGAAGAGCTTAGGGGTCATACGCACCTGTCAATTCGCAATGCCATCAACCAATGTTCCCTTCTAGCGTGTAGAACGCTGCAGGCAATCGCAAGCCTTCTGGGGCAGAGAGTCTCTCCCGCTGGGTCGCTGCGGGTTAGGTCTTAGCGGCGGCCCGAACTGCTACCCGCAGGTATATCGCAGTTCCCAATTCGGCTGGATCACCTCGTCTCTCGACGTGATGGTGCAGGTGCGGCCCGTTCTTGCGAAGAAGGCCTGCGCCGCTGCCTCCATACCAGGAAGGTCGGACGGAACCTTCACAACTCCCAACGTCGCCCCTTGTACGGCTCCAGTTGCCATCGCCTTTCCCAGGCTGGTGCTGATGAGCATTCGCCCCTCGCTTGGCTTGTCGAAGATCTTGTAGGTGTCGTCGGGCATCGCCTGATAGGCGGCCGTCACGTCGGCGTATTCCATCGACCGACTTAGCCCGGCGCAGCCGGAAACCACAGCCAAGGCCGCCACAGCTATCATACGTTTCATCAGATCCCCGCATCCCCATGCGGAAGGTTTGCATGGCGTGCGAGGCGGCACAAGGGACGTTCGCTGGCGCAAGCAGGACTTCACGGGGGAGGGCGTCGGCCAACGCTGCGTAGGGGCAACCTGTCTGGCTCGGAAGCCTTACCCCAAGCGTGACAAAGCGTCCGGCCCCCGAGGGGACGGCTTGCTTGTCTGGTTAATTCGTGGAACCGTGTCCGTGGAGCGTAGCAACTCCTGAGAGGGGACCCGCCAAGGTCTGGCCTCTCGATCACAGAGCGCAGAACCGATCTCGCCAAAGATCTGCCTGCGTAAAGAACGTGCCAGCTGCCAAGCCGGTGCGAACGGCATCACTATGCCGGGAGTCCGACCGCTATACAAGACCCTTTCGGGGGAAGGCGGCTGGGCATGTTCTCTGTGACATGTTGCTACCCTCCCGGTGCCAGTGCCGACCGCTGGCATAGGAGCAGACGCCCGTAGCAAGGCTCGGCTCCCCGGCCGTAGCAAGCCGGTCCAGTTGCACAGAGAACCAACATGACCATTCATCCCCATACCGTCGCCATTCCCTTCACGTTCGAAGTAGGCGAAGCCGTCCAGACGACCTGCGGGCACACTCGCGGGACTGTCGCGCAGCGCGTTAGGAGCGCGAACGGCGTTCGGCTGTACGTCCTGCGCGACCAGGAAGGACGAGACCGTTCGTTGCGGGGCGAGGGCTTGATCGCCCTGTCATAGCGGCCGTTCTGGACAGATCGCGAACGGATTTGGCGAATTTTGTGCATACTATTCGCTATCTGCGGCCCCCGATTGATCGACCAGCGGAATGGCCGCACCGTTCAGGCACACGCCCGGCGATGTCGGGCCAACGTCTCGCCGCAACCCATTATGCGAGACCCCCTGCGAAGGCCCGTGAAGGGCAATCTAGCCGAGGCTCAATGAAGGGTCGCGGAACAACGATGACGCGCGCCTACGAGGCCGCGAATGAGGAGAGAGAAGATGAGCATGAACCTGATTGTTGCCGAACATTTATCGTTTCAGGCTGGCCACCTTTATGAACAAGCCCGTGAGTTCCCCGAATACGCGGAGCGAAACGAGGCTGCCATTGAGGAGGTGGAGCAGCTGGAAGTGCTCTTCCGCAACGCCGACGCCGACCAGGATGTCCTACGCGAGTTCACTGAGGCTTTGGGAGAAATCGACGGTGCGGCGTCAGAGACGCAGGCATACCAGCGAGTGCTGGAGGACGTTGGGTTTAATTCGCACTACGAAACCGCAGAAGAGTTTCTACAAGCCGCGACGACGGAAATGAGAAGTCCCTTTGCTGCATAATCCCATCGGCGTCTAACCAGCGCTGAAGCGCCGCCGAGCACCACATTGGCCGAGCGCCAGGGTAGCGCCCCGTGGTCGCTGCCCTGTAGTGCCTCGTCATCGAAAGGTGACGGGGCGCTCATGCATTGGACGACGGAAAAATGCACCGACTGATTCGCCCGTCCGGCGAAGGCCCGGCCGACGACTCGGTCAGATACCCCTCGTAAATCCGCTCGGATCTAACCGCGTGATGGTTGGGAGTGGGAGTGGGAACGAGAAAAGGCCAGAGCGGATTTGATCAATCAAATCAACGCTCTGGCCCATAATTTGGCTCCCCGAGCAGGGCTCGAACCTGCGACAATTCGATTAACAGTCGAACGCTCTACCAACTGAGCTATCGGGGAATGACGCGTCCAGCGCGTGGCGTGCGTATAGCAAAGCGATTGCGCCCTTGCCAACCCGTCCGGACAAAAAAACGCCGCGAGCCCCGGCGGAAAAGCGACAGGGCGGCAAAGGCTTGTACGGGCAGACCGCCGACGCCATCTCGCCGCCAACGAACGATCGTGCCAGTGAGGAATGCCGCAGGTCATGGACAAGGAGCGTGACGCGCCAGGCGCGAATGGCATCGAGCCACCGGTCCGCAAGTCGCCGCGCGTGTCCGTGATGGGCCGCGACATGCCGCTGCCGGCTTCGCGCGGCATGCGCATCGCCTCCGGCGTGGCGCTCCTCATCGGCGGAACGGTCGGGTTTCTGCCGATCGTCGGATTCTGGATGATCCCTCTCGGATTGCTTGTGCTGTCGGTCGATCTCGGTCCGGTCCGGCGCTGGCGCCGCCGCACGGCGGTGCGCTGGGGCCGGTGGCGGAACTCCCGCCGCGGCTGAGCCGGGGACGTCAGCGCAGTCGTGTCGGACGCCACACGACGATGCTCGGCCGGCGGTCGCGATCCAGTTCCTGCGCCGTGTCGGTGCGGCTGGCATCGACGCGCTTGCCCGACTGGAACTGGCCGTAGAAATGGCCGTAGCCGCCGTAGCCGCCGTCGCCGGTGGAGGCGAGCTGTGCCGACGCGGGAGCGGCGAAGGCGAGAGCGGCGGCGAAGCTGGCGGCGATGAGCGGAAGCGTCTTCATGGTTGCGGTCCTTGGCTGGGGCTGGGCCGCGCTGGCGGTCGGCGAGCCCTGCAGTGGTGCGATGCACAAGGCCTATTCTGGAACGATGCCGGTGGTGGACGGGGTGTTTGCAACCTATCGTCCTATGGGTGGAACGCATGCCCAATCTCGACGACCTCTTCTATTTCGAGGCCGTGGTGCGCCATGGCGGCTTCGCTGCAGCCGGACGGGCGCTCGACATCCCGAAATCCAAGCTCAGCCGCCGGGTCGCGGCACTGGAGGAGCGTCTGGACGTGCGCCTCCTGGAGCGTTCCGCCCGGCGGCTGTGGCTGACGGCGGTCGGTGAAGTCTTCCACGGCCATTGCCGCGCTGCGCTGGCCGAGGCCTGGGCGGCGGAGGAGGCGGCGCAGACCTTGACCGCCGAGCCACGCGGGCTGGTGCGTCTGGGCTGCTCGCCCGGCTATGGCGAACAGGCGCTGGCGAGCGTCCTGCCGGCCTTCTTCGCGGCCTATCCGAAGGTCCGCCTGCAATTGCTGGTCTCGTTGGAGACCATCGATCTCTTGGCCGAACAGGTCGACGTCGTGATCCGGGCCAATCTCGCCCTCGCGGAAATTCCGATCTCGTCGCCCGCAAGCTCGGTCCGATCGGGATCGTCCTCGTGGCGAGCCCGTCCTTTCTCGCCGCCCATCCCGCCATCTGCCGGCCCGAGGGATCTGTCCGACCTGCCGACCATCGCCCATCAGCGGGCCCACGACCACAATCTGTGGGAACTCTATGATGCGGCGGACAATCCGGTGCGGATCCGCCACGATCCGCGGCTGATCGTCAATGATTTCGCCGTCTCGCGGGCCGCGGCCATCGAGGGTATGGGGGTCGCCATGCTGCCACAGGCGGTCTGCTACGACGCGCTGGCATCGGGCGCGCTGGTCCGGGTGCTGCCGGATTACCATGCCGGGGAGAGCATGGTGCATCTGCTGTTTCCGTCGCGCCGCGGCATGCTGCCGGCGGTGCGCGTGCTCGTAGATCACCTGATCGCCACGCTGCCGGAGGTGATGCGGCGCAAGTGTGCGGCCGTAGTCGAAACGCAAACCATCGTCTGAGCGCAAGCCGTTCATCGGGAACCGAATACCGGTCCGGTCACTTTCGCATCCAACAAAAGATGAGAGGCCGACCCGATGATCAAGCAGCTTGCAGCAATCCTGTTTCTGACAGCCACGTTTCTGGCGGTTCCGGCAAGCGCCCAGGCGGCTTCCGGCGGTTCGGCCGAGCAGGGGATGATCGAGATCGCAGCGCTGTCGATCGCGCCAAACGATACCAGCAGCCTCGGCAATACCCGCAATGCGATCCCGATCCCGACGCCGCGGCCCGAGACGATCCGCAACACCGCGCCGCAGGAGCCGATCGAGCGGACGGCCGAAGGCTACCGCCTGATCGGTCCGCGATTCTTCCCCGCGCAGTAAGGCAGGCTGCCCCGCGCAGTAAGGCAGGCTGCAACGCCTTCCGGCCGAGCCGCCATCATCTTGATGAGCCGCTTGCAAGACCATTGGATGCGCCCGGAGACACTGCCGCATCGGGAAATACTGGGAAGAACAGTGCTGGCTGGCGGGGCGAAAACGATGTCGCCAGTCTCTGGGCTGGAGGCCTCGGAGGGAATCGAACCCCCGTGCAAGGATTTGCAGTCCTCTGCGTAACCACTCCGCCACGAGGCCTCACCGGCGCTGTACCTACTGATTTGATTGGGCTCTCGCAAGCCCCTCCGCTCCATTCCGCACGATCGGCCTGTAGCCGCTCCCGTTGCGCCGTGTCTGTGCCCCGGCGTGGCATCGAACCGGCGCGTCACGCCGATCTTCGCCTTGCCTCCATCTTGGGGCGCGACTAAGGAAGCGACAGAGAAAAAGGCGAAACGGCGACGAGAGAGCGGAATGTCGACCATGGATTTTGATGCCGCCCGGACGCGGATGGTAGACAACCAGATCCGCACCACCGACGTGACCCGCCACGAGATCCTGCGGGCCTTCTTGGAAGTGCCGCGCGAAGAGTTCGTGCCCGCCGCGCGCAAGCCGCTGGCCTATATCGACGAGGATGTGCCGCTCGGCAACGGGCGCTTCATCATGGAGCCGTCGCCCTTCGCCAAGCTCATCCAGCTCGCCGCGATCCGTTCCGACGACGTCGTTCTCGATGTCGGCTGCGGCACCGGCTATTCCTCGGCGGTGCTGTCGCATCTGGCCGGTTCGGTGGTCTCCCTGGAGGAGGATGCGGAACTGGCGGCGGCCGCGAGCGACAATCTCGCGCGGCTCGACTACGTGACCTGCGCCGTGGTCGAGGGACCCCTGGTCGAGGGCTATCCGTCCGAGGCGCCGTTCGACGTCATCTTCATGCAAGGTTCCGTGGACATCCTGCCCGAGACCCTGTTGGAGCAGCTTCGGGACGGTGGCCGGCTGGTCGTCGTCGAAGGGCGGGGCAATGCGGCGGAAGCCAAGCTCTACTTCAAGGACGACAATGGCGTCGTTGGCAGTCGATTCGGGTTCAACTGCAGCATCCGGCCGCTGCCCGGGTTCGAGAAGAAGGCCGAGTTCGCGTTCTGAGTGTGTTGGCATCGTTGCAGATTTGCCAATTCTCTCGAACAAACGCCCGGGTCGAGGATCGGTCACTTGATCGATCGATTATATTTCTGGTTAGTAAACTCGGTGTTGGGAACGGCGCGTCGCTTGAGCGAGGCGCCAGACCGGGCGGGGATCTGATCGTCTCCAGAGTGGGGCCGCGTCGTGGAGTATGAACTTTGATGGGGAAAACTGTGGTCGCTGCGGTGCTGGCGCTTGGCACGCTGTTGTCCTCTTCCGACGGAGCGATGGCGGAGACCCTGACCGGCGCGCTCGCAAAGGCCTACAAATTCAATCAGGACCTGAACGCCGCTCGTGCGCAGCTTCGCGCGACTGACGAGAATGTGCCACAGGCGCGTTCCGCCTTGCGGCCGTTCATCAGCGGTGTCGGCAGCGCCAATGCCACCCGCAGCCGGACAACGCAGGGCGACAATCTCCCGAGGATCCGGAATCGGGCCGATACGATCGGCTTCGGCGTCCAACTCAACCAGACGATCTTCGACGGCTTCCAGACCCAAAACAACGTCGCCGCGGCGCAGTCCCAGATTCGCGCCGCCCGCAACAATCTTGCCAATACCGAACAGAACGTCCTGTTCGATGCCGCCAGCGCCTACATGAATGTCCTGCGTGATCGGCAAATCGCGGCCCTGCGCCGCGAAAATCTCGGCTTCCTGGAGGAGCAGGTTCGGGCCGCCGGCGCGCGGTTTGAAGTGGGAGAGGGCACCCGGACCGACGTTGCCCAATCCGAAGCGCAGCAGGCACTGGCCACGGCGCTCCTGAACAGCGCGTTGGCGCAGGTGGCATCCAGCGAGGCGACCTATTTCGACATTATCGGCACTTCGCCGGACGACCTGCGGACCGGCACCCTGCCGTCCGGTGTGCTGCCCAACTCCGTCGATGCGGCCTTCCGGATTTCCCAGGCCGAACATCCGGCGATCCAGGCGACGCTCGCCGCGGTCGACGCGGCCGCCTTCCAGGTGAAGTCGGCCGAGGGCGCATTCCTGCCGGAACTCAGTCTGACCGGCCGTGTCGACGACACGTACACCTTGAATGAGCAGAATCCCAACACGAGTGTCGGCCTGCCGGGGGTTCGTACGTCGAACCAGATTTCCGCCTCGGTGGGCGCGCAGTTGATCATTCCGATCTATCAGGGTGGACGGGCCAGCTCGGTCGTGCGCCAGTCCAAGGAAGTGCTCGGCCAGCGGCGTATCGAAGCCGACGGCGCCCGAGACCAGGTACGCGCGGCCGTTGCGACGGCGTGGGCGCAGCTTCAGGCGGCGCGGGCCAACATCACCGGCTACCGGGCGCAGGTCGATGCAGCGCGGATTGCCCTCAACGGCGTGATTGAGGAGCGCAATGTCGGCCAGCGGACCACGCTGGACGTGCTCAATTCGCAGGCCGACGTGATTTCCGCACAAATCCTGCTCGCCGGTTCCACCCGCGACGAAGTCGTCGCCGGCTATGCCGTGCTGTCGGCCATTGGTCGGCTTTCGGCGGAACGCCTCTCGCTGGTGGCCAACGTCTATCGCCCCTCCGAGCATTACGAGGCGGTCGAGGACAAGTGGTTCGGCCTGCGCACGCCGGACGGTCGCTGAGCTTCGGCACTGCTGGCGGCCGGAATGGCAAAAGCGAGTCCGCGCGGCAACAACAACCCGCAAGAAGCTGGTGATAGGTTTGCTGGAGGGCCTTGCGGGATTCCCGTCGAGGCCCTTTGCGCTTAGGCTTCACGCATGATTCGAGCGATAGGGTCGACCCTGTCGCCCAATATTGCGGGAGCTCGTCATGAGCAATGCTCTACCGGCACGGGAACCGTCCATGGACGAGATCCTGGCCTCCATCCGGCGCATCATCGAGAGCGGCGAGGAGAAGTCTCCGTCGCGCCGGTCCGCCGCCAGGCAGGCCGCTGCCGTTGCGCGCCCCGATGAGGCACCAGCCACTGCCTTGGAATCTGCTGAATCCGGCGATGTCCGCCATGCTCAAGACGTTCCGGCCGAACCGCTGGCCGAGATGCGGACTTCCGTCGGCGGAGACTGCGGTGACGTGTCCGGCTTTGACGCTGTCGGTCGTCCTGCCAACGACACGACTCGGACCACTCCACGCCCCAAGCTCGGACTCGTCTCGCCGGCAGCGCCGCGAAGGGACGAACCCGTCGAGGACGTCGTGTCCACAGGATCGGGCGATGTCCTCAGCAGGATCGAGGACGAGAACGCGCCCGCGGGCGAGCTTGCCGCGGCGCCTGCCGAGATCGGCGGCGAACCGTCGGAACACGAATCCTATTCTGCCGACGTGACAGCGCTCTCCTCTGCGCGGCTGCAGGCGGCCTCGCTGGCCGCCGCCTCCGAGCGCCGGGTCGAGACGGTCCGTCAGGCTGCCGCGGACGATATGGCGCGGGCTGTCATTGCCGAAAGCACGGGCGACGACCGCGTCATTCCGACGAATGCCGGGTTGGAGATGGCCGACGCCGAGTCTTCCGAGCCGTTAGCCAGCGTGGCTCTCGGCAGCGTTTCGGCGGCGGTCGTGGGAGATCCGGGCCCTTCGGAGGACACTGCGGATTTCCTTGGCGAATTCGACGAGGAGGAATTCGCCAGCGAGCTTCTCGACCGGGCGTTGGCCGACGAGCATTCGGAACCGGACGTCGGATCCTTGCAGGACGAAGACGGTGCCGACAGCAGCGAGGCCGCGCTGGATGCGGCTGCGGGACAGCGATCGGCGGCAGGCGCGGGGGCGATGCCCGCCGCAGTGGCAACTGACACCGCGACTTTGCCGGCGAGTGTCGCGGCATCGCTGCCGAGCGCGGTCGACATCCATGCGCTGGTTTCGCAAGAGGCGGGCGAGCGCATCGCCGGTTCGTTCGATGATCTCGCACGCGTCATTCGCGACGAGCAGATGCGCACGATGGACGAGACCGTGCGCGAGATGCTGCGTCCAATGCTGCACGAATGGCTCGACGACAACCTGCCGCGACTGGTCGAGCGGCTGGTGCGAGAGGAGATCGAGCGCGTGGCGCGCGGCGGCCGGCGCTGACGCCAAGGGCGGCGGCGTGCGACCTGCGGCCGCTGACCGACACGTCTCTTCGTTGACAGTATCGAAAGCAAGGCTGTAACCGGGTCTGGAACATCACCGCCCCGGAATGTCCGGCTGGCGCGCACCGGGCAAGCCATGATCGACAAGACCTATGACGCTGCGGCGATCGAGCCGCGAATCGCCGAGCGTTGGGAAGAGGCCCAGGCCTTCCGCGCTGGAGCCGGCGCGAGTGAGGACGCCGAAGCCTTCTCGATCGTCATCCCGCCGCCGAACGTCACCGGCTCGCTCCACATGGGCCATGCGCTGAACGATACGCTGCAGGACGTGCTGGTGCGCTTCGAGCGCATGCGCGGCAAGAAGGTGCTGTGGCAGCCGGGGCTGGATCACGCGGGCATCGCCACGCAGATGGTTGTCGAGCGGCAGCTGGCCGAGCGCCAGGAGCCGGGCCGGCGCGACATGGGGCGCGAGGCCTTCATCGAGCGGATCTGGCAGTGGAAGGGCGAATCGGGCGGCGCGATCCTCGGCCAGCTGCGGCGCCTCGGCGCGTCCTGCGACTGGTCGCGCGAGCGCTTCACCATGGACGAGGGCCTGTCCAAGGCCGTCCTGCACGTCTTCGTGGAGCTCTACCGCAAGGGCCTGATCTACAAGGACAAGCGGCTGGTCAACTGGGACCCCAAGCTGCTGACGGCGATTTCGGACCTGGAGGTCGAGCAGAAGGAGGTGAAGGGTCACCTTTGGCATTTCCGCTATCCGCTGGCGGACGGCGTGACCTACGAGCATCCCTACAATCTCGATGCCGAGGGCAACCGCGTCGCCTGGAAACCTTCGGATGGCGAGCCCGCAGGCTACGAGACCCGCGATCATCTGATCGTCGCGACAACCCGCCCGGAGACCATGCTGGGCGACAGCGGCGTCGCGGTGAGCCCGGAAGACCCGCGCTACAGCGACCTGGTCGGCAAGTTTGTCATCCTGCCGCTGGTTGGCCGCCGGATTCTGATCGTCGCCGACGAATATCCCGATCCCGAGGCCGGCACCGGCGCGGTGAAGATGACGCCGGCCCATGATTTCAACGATTTTGAGGTCGGCAAGCGTCACGATCTCGCGCAGATCAACATTCTGACGATCGCCGCGAAGATCACGCTGGCCGAGAACGAAGCGTTCCTCGAGGGCCTGGAGCAGAGCCCCGAACTCGAGCGCACGATCTCCGCGCTCGACGGCGAGGACCGCTTCGCCGCGCGCGAGGCGATCGTGGCAATGATGGACGAGGCAGGGCTGCTCGCCGCCGTCGAGGATCATCCGCACACCGTGCCGCACGGCGACCGCGGCGGCGTGCCGATCGAGCCGTTCCTCACCGACCAGTGGTATGTCGACGCCAAGACGCTGGCCGAGCCGGCGATCGCCAGCGTCCGCGAGGGCCGCACGAAGTTCGTGCCGAAGAACTGGGAGAAGACCTATTTCGACTGGATGGAGAACATCCAGCCCTGGTGCATCTCCCGCCAGCTCTGGTGGGGTCACCAGATCCCGGCCTGGTACGGGCCGGATGGCGAGATCTTCGTCGCCAGGACCGAGGAAGAGGCCGTCGCTTCGGCGCTGTCGCATTACGTGACCAACGGCACGATCGACGATGAGGAAGCCCGTGCCATGGCGACCGACCCGGCGCGCCGCGACGGCTTCCTGCACCGCGACGAGGACGTGCTCGACACCTGGTTCTCGTCGGGGCTGTGGCCGTTCTCGACGCTCGGCTGGCCGGACAAGACGCCGGAACTGGCGACCTATTACCCGACCAGCGTTCTCGTTACCGGTTTCGACATCATCTTCTTCTGGGTCGCCCGGATGATGATGATGGGCCTGGAATTCATGGACGAGGAGCCGTTCCACACCGTCTATGTCCATGCTCTGGTCCGTGACAAGACCGGCGCCAAGATGTCGAAGTCCAAGGGTAATGTCGTCGATCCCCTCGACCTGATCGACGAGTTCGGCGCCGACGCGCTGCGCTTCACCCTGGCGATCATGGCGGCGCAGGGCCGCGACGTGAAGCTCGATCCCCAGCGCATCGCCGGCTACCGCAATTTCGGCACCAAGCTCTGGAATGCCACGCGCTTTGCCGAGATGAACGGCGCCGTCCATGGCGGCGATCTCGACCCGTCGCAGCTGTCGCTGCCGCTGAACCGCTGGGTCGTCACCGAGCTCGGCCGCACCATCGCCGAGACCGAGACGGCCATCGGTGCCTACCGCTTCAACGAGGCCGCAGCGACGCTCTACCGCTTCGTCTGGAACCTGTTCTGCGACTGGTATGTGGAACTCGCCAAGCCGGCCCTGAACGGCAGCGACGAGGCGGCGGCCAACGAGGTGCGCCATGTCATGGGCGCTGTGCTCGACCGGATCTACGCGCTGCTGCATCCGTTCATGCCCTTCATCACCGAGGAGCTCTGGCAGGTGACCGCCGCGGGCGAGCGCGCGTCGCTGCTGTGCCATGCCAGCTGGCCGGCACTCGACTTCGCCGATCGTGATTCTGCGGACGACATCAATTGGCTGATCGAGGTGGTCTCCGAGATCCGCTCGGTGCGCTCCGAGATGAACGTGCCGGCGGCCACCGAAGCCGATCTCGTGGCCGTGGCCCCCGATGCGGCGACCGCCGCACGGGTCGAGCGCCACGGTGCGGCCCTGAAGCGTCTCGCGCGGCTGGCCACGATTTCCACCGCCGAGACCGCACCGGACCAGTCGGCGCAGATCCTGGCGGCCGGGGCCAGCTTCGCCCTGCCGCTGGCGGGGATCATCGACGTCGCCGCCGAACGCAGCCGTCTCCGCAAGGCCCGCGACAAGGCCCTGGGGGAGATCGAGCGGATCGACCGCAAGCTGTCCAACCAGAAGTTCGTCGCCAATGCGCCCGACGAGATCGTCGAGCAGGAGCGCGAGAAGCGCGAAGGCTACCGGCTCGAGGCCGACAAGCTCTCCGCGGCCCTCGACCGGCTGCAGTAACCCGGCGGATCGGCGCGCGGCGGACGGCTCTGGGGGAGGGCATGCTGCGCGCCGACGTCACCGCCGGCGCAGACCCAACACCAATGGCGCTGACCCTTGGTCAGCCTGTCGCATTTATGACACGCATGTGACGGGAAATCCCCTGGCCGACACAGTGTCACCCCCCTTCAATCTGGCGTAATCCCCGGTTTTGGAAACGGAAAAATCAGGCTCTGCAAAGGTTTGCGCAGGCTTCGACGGCTAGGGTCGTCGGTGTGGCGAAAGCGTCGCAATTGCGTCGGCGTGCAACGAGCAGGTTCCGGCCTGCGATTTTCTCGTTTACGTTCGCGTCAACTTTCGGTGGTCGAGGTCTGCCGAGGTTCAACGAGTGGGGGGATTCCATTGCGAACTATTCTGACAACGATTCTCGGTGCGTCGCTGGCTTCGGCTGCGCTCGGCTCGTCGGCGCTCGCCGGCGGTTTCCAGCGCGGCACGGCTGACACGGACATCCTGTACGAGGCGGGCACGGCTTCGATGCGGTTCGGCATGACCTACGTCAATCCGCAGCGCGGCTTCGAGTCGATCGACGGCCAGAGCGGCGATTTTAGCACCTATACGCAGGATTACGCCATTCCCTCGCTCGCCTTCGCGATCAACAGCGAGATGGCCGGCTGCGCCGGAACCTATACGATCTCCTTCGCGGCGGAATCCGACTACCGCGGATCGCCGGGCGACGCACTGCCGGCCGGCCCGACCGCCGGTTCGCGGACCGAGACGAGCGAATTCGAATCGAACGAATTCGGCTTGACCTGCCGGTTGTCCTACACCAACGACATTGGTCGGTTCAGCATGCTGGGCGGCGTGTTTGTTGAAGACTTCACCTTTGACGGGACCAGCCTCTCGACGACGCCGTTGCCAGTTCGCGCAACTGTTGAAACGGAAAGTGGCTATGCGACTGGTTACCGTATCGGTGCGGCCTTCGAGAAGCCGGAGATCGCGTTGCGCGCGCAAATTCTATACCGCTCGGAGGTGAAGCACGACAGCTTCAGCGGCACGGGGCAGGTTGCCACAACTACTGATGTTCTATTCCCGATCGGGACGGTGATTCAGCAAGGTACCTCTGGATTCAGTGATGTCGTCAGCCCGCAGAGCCTCTACATCAACGCCCAGACGGGTATTGCCCCCGGCACGCTGCTCCTGGCATCGTTCCGCTGGACGGACTGGAGCACGAACGGCGTGGCGGCCAGCTCGATCACCACGGGCGGCGTGACCCGCTCGAGCCTTTCGCCCTACAACTGGCGTGACGGCTACACGGCGTCGATCGGCCTCGGCCGGGCGTTCAACGAGCAGATCTCGGGCGCGGTCTCGCTTGGCTACGATCGCGGCGTGTCGACGGGTTCGGAGACCACCTATACCGATCTCTACACCCTGGCCGGCGGCGTCTCCTTCAAGGCGAACGAGTGGAGCGAACTGCGCTTCGGCGGTCTCGTCGGCTACTGGACCGACGGCGAGCAGTCGGTCAGCGACGGTGCCTATTTCGATGCGACGGTCGGCGACGACTTCGTCTACGCGGTCAACGCCTCGATGAAGTTCACCTTCTGAGTCGGCTCGACCGGTCAACTGACTGAAAAACCAGAAAGGCGCGTCCGGCAGGGCGCGCCTTTTTTCATGTCCGGACGGGACTGGCCGCGGTCAGGCGAATGTGCCCCTGTGGGATCGGTGCAACACTATTGCAGCGGCGCATCGCCTATAGTCCGCGGCGGGGAGCCATGCCCCGTTGCCGCCACAAAACCCGGCCACCCCAAGGGTGCTCACGGGCGCGGCGACGAGGCGGGCCAATACAGCATTGCGTACGAGGGGGACCAATGGACGCTCATTCGATCGACAAGAAGAATCTGCCCAGCCGGCACGTGACCGAGGGGCCGTCGCGCGCGCCACACCGCTCGTATCTCTATGCCATGGGGCTGACCAAGGAAGAGATCCACCAGCCGCTGGTCGGCGTCGCCTCCTGCTGGAACGAGGCTGCGCCGTGCAACATCTCGCTGATGCGCCAGGCCCAGGTCGTCAAGAAGGGCGTCACGGCTGCCCGCGGCACGCCACGCGAATTCTGCACCATCACCGTCACCGACGGGATCGCCATGGGGCACCAGGGCATGAAGGCGTCGCTGGTGTCGCGCGACCTGATCGCCGATTCGGTCGAACTGACCATGCGCGGCCATGCCTATGACGCCCTGGTCGGCCTGGCCGGTTGCGACAAGTCGCTGCCGGGCATGATGATGGCGATGGTCCGGCTGAACGTGCCGTCGGTCTTCATCTATGGCGGCTCCATCCTGCCGGGCAATTTCCGTGGCCAGCAGGTTACCGTCCAGGACATCTTCGAGGCGGTGGGCAAGCATTCGGTCGGCGAGATGAACGATGCCGATCTCGACGAGATCGAGCAGGTCGCCTGTCCGTCCGCGGGCTCCTGCGGCGCGCAGTTCACCGCCAACACCATGGCGACGGTCGCAGAGGCGATCGGCCTGGCGCTGCCCTATTCCTGCGGCGCACCGGCGCCCTACGAGATACGCGACAAGTTCTGCTACGCCTCGGGCGAGATCGTGATGGAACTGCTGGCCCGCAATATCCGGCCGCGCGACATCGTCACCCGCAAGGCACTGGAGAACGCTGCCGCCGTCGTTGCGGCGACCGGCGGCTCGACCAATGGCGCCCTGCATCTGCCGGCGATCGCCCATGAATGCGGCATCGAGTTCGACCTGTTCGACGTCGCGGAAATCTTCCGCAAGACGCCCTACATCGCCAACCTCAAGCCGGGCGGCAAATACGTCGCCAAGGACATGTTCGAGGCCGGCGGCATCCCGATGCTGATGAAGACCATGCTGGAGCATGGCTATCTGCACGGCGACTGCATGACGGTCACCGGCCGCACCATTGCCGAGAACATGGCCAAGGTCAGCTGGAACGGCGACCAGGACGTGATCCGGCCTGCCAACGATCCGATCACACCCACCGGCGGCGTCGTCGGCCTGAAGGGCAATCTCGCGCAGGACGGCGCCATCGTGAAGGTGGCCGGCATGAAGAACCTGCGCTTCTCGGGCCCGGCCCGCTGCTTCGACTCCGAGGAGGAGTGCTACGAAGCCGTGTCGAAGCGCCAGTACGAGGAGGGCGAGGTTCTCGTCATCCGCTACGAGGGCCCGCGGGGCGGACCTGGCATGCGCGAGATGCTGTCGACCACGGCGGCGCTCTACGGCCAGGGCATGGGCGACAAGGTCGCGCTGATCACCGATGGTCGCTTCTCCGGCGCGACCCGCGGCTTCTGCATCGGCCATGTCGGTCCGGAGGCGGCGCTCGGCGGTCCGATCGGCCTTCTGCGCGATGGCGACATCATCACCATCGATGCCGTCGAAGGGACACTGGACGTCGCGCTGTCGGATGACGACATGAAGAAGCGGGCCGAAGACTGGCGGCCGCGCGAGACCGACTACCAGTCCGGTGCGATCTGGAAATACGCCCAGCAGGTCGGCACGGCGCGCCTCGGCGCGGTGACACATCCGGGCGGCGCGGCGGAAAAGCACTGTTATGCGGACCTCTAGTTCGTTCTTCTCGGCATCACTTCTGGCGCTGACGCTGCTTGGCAGCGTCGGCGGGCCCGCCCTTGCGCTCGACCCGGCGGCCAAGGTCAATCCCGAAGCCGGGCCGCTGGAACTCTTCTCTTTCGGCTTCAAGGCCTATCAGCGCGGCGAGAAGGTGGAGGCCTTCGAGGCGTTGCGCTACGCCGCCGACAAGGGGCATCCGGGCGCTCGCTGGAAGCTCGGCCGCATGTATGCCGAAGGCGACGGCGTGCCTGAGAACGACTACGAGGCCTTCAAGATATTCGAGCAGATCGTCCGCGATCAGAGCGACGACGAAGGCAATTTCACCAACGCCGCCTACGTCTCCAGCGCCGTCGTCGCGCTGGCCGACTATCTGCGGACCGGCATCTCCGACAGCCCGGTGGCCGTCGACCTGCAGCGCGCGCGTCAGTTCTACTTCCACGCCGCGTCCTATTTCGGCGACGCCAAGGCGCAGTTCGAGCTGGGCCGCATGACGCTGAACGGGGAGGGCGGCAAGGCCAATCCCCGCCAGGCGGCACGCTGGCTCAACCTCGCCGCGGAAAAGGGCAATATCGGCGCGGCGGCGCTGCTCGGTTACCTGCTTTTCGACGGCGAGCGCATCTCGCTGCCGGCTCAGCCCGTGCGCGGCCTCGGCATGCTGACCATGGCACTGAAACAGGCTTCGCCGCGCGACGAGATCTGGATCCGCCCGCTGCAGGAAGAGGTGTTTGCCATGGCCTCGGAGAACGACCGGCGCACCGCGCTCGCCTACGCCGAGCAGCAGATGGCCTCGGCCACCGGCGTGGCCAACTCCAAGAACTGAGGCCTCTCGCCCCTTGGCGGGCGCCCTGGCAAGTGTCGATGGATCGCTGTTCGGCTCGCCCGCTCAGGCGGCCAGCTCGACCAGCACCGGCACGTGGTCCGAGGGCTTCTCCCAGCCGCGCACATGCCGGTCGATCCCGGCCGACACCATCTGGACCTGCGCCTCGGGCGACAGCAGCAGATGGTCGATGCGGATGCCGTTGTTCTTCTGCCAGGCGCCGGCCTGGTAGTCCCAGAAGCTGTAGGTGCCGCCCGCGTCCGTCGTGGCGCGGATCACGTCGATCAGGCCCAGATTCAGGAGCCGGCGATAGGCCGCGCGGGTTTCGGGCTGGAACAGGGCGTCGCCGAGCCAGTTGTCCGGCCGCGCTGCGTCGATGCGCTCGGGAATGACGTTGTAGTCGCCGGCCAGCACCAGCAGCTCCTCGCGGCTCATGCTGTCGCGCGCATGGTCGAGGAGCCGCTGCATCCATGCGAGCTTGTAAGGGAATTTCTCCGTGCCGAGCGGATTGCCGTTGGGCAGGTACAGGGACGCGACCCGCAAGGGGCGTCCGTGGAAATCCCACACCCCTTCGATGAAGCGGGCATGCTCGTCGCTGCTGTCGCCCGGCAGCCGGGGCTCCACCGAGACCGGCTTGGCCTTCGACAGGAGCGCGACGCCGTTGAAGCCCTTCTGCCCGTGCGTCTCGACGTGGTAGCCGAGCGCCTCGATGGCCTCGCGGGGAAAGGTCTCGTCGACGTTCTTGATCTCCTGCAGGCAGGCGATATCGGGCGAGCGCTCCTGGAGCCATGCGAGAAGGCCGTCGAGGCGCGCCTTGACGCCGTTGATGTTCCAGGTGGCGATCAGCACGCGGGTCAGACCGAGAAGGAGGTGCCGCAGCCGCAGGACGCGACGGCATTGGGATTGCGGATCTGGAAGGACTGGCCCATCAGGTCGTCGACATAATCGAGCACCGAGCCTTCCATGTAGATGATGGAGACCGGGTCGATGACGACCCGCGCGCCGTCGCGCTCGAGGATGATGTCATCCTCCTCGCGTCCGCTGGTCAGGTCGTATTTGTAGGAAAAGCCGGAGCAGCCGCCGCCTTCGACGGAGATGCGCAGCGAATCGGCGTCGGCGTTCTTCGCCAGGATCGCGGCGATCCGCCGGGCTGCGGCTTCGGAAACGGTCACGGTGTGATCTGTGGTGTCGCTCATCTGGCCGTTCGGCGCGTCGTCGAGGCGCACCGCTCCTTGTTCGAGGGCTGACACTTAAGTATGGACGCCGGGTTGGCCGGTCAATCGGAACGGATCGTTTCGCGATGGATGAAACCCAGGGAGCACGCGACACGGCCTTCGCGCGGATCGGCATGGGCGGGATTTCGCGCGCGCCCTATGCGGTGCAGCCGGAGGACACGCGCGGCCGCCTCTACCCCGAACCGGCCAGCCGCACGCGCACCCCGTTCCAGCGGGACCGCGACCGGATCGTCCATTCCACCGCCTTTCGCCGGCTGAAGCACAAGACCCAGGTGTTCGTCGCGGACGAGGGCGACCATTTCCGCACCCGGCTGACCCACACGATCGAGGTTTCGCAGATCGCCCGCGCCTTTGCCCGGGCGCTGCGCCTCGACGAGGACCTGACCGAGGCGATCGCTCTCGTCCACGATTTCGGGCACACGCCCTTCGGTCATGCCGGCGAGCGGGCGCTCGACCGGCGCATGGCGGCCTACGGCGGCTTCGACCACAACGCCCAGTCGCTGCGGATCGTCACCACGCTCGAACATCGCTACGCCGAATTCGACGGACTGAATCTGGCCTGGGAGACGCTGGAGGGGCTGGTCAAGCACAATGGACCGCTGATCGGGCCGCGGGCCGAGCACGGCACGCTGCTGCCCAGGCCCATCGCCGATTTCGACGCGCTGTTCCCGCTCGACCTCGACGGCTTCGCCAGCCTGGAGGCCCAGGCGGCGGCGATCTCCGACGACATCGCCTACAATACCCACGATCTGGACGATGGACTGCGCGCCGGGTTAATCGACGTGGAGGATTTGCGCGAGCTGCGGCTGGCGGGCGCGATCCTGGAGGAGGTGGAGGCGGCCTATCCCGGCCTCGACCGCACCCGCACCGGCCACGAGATCCTGCGCCGTCACATCACCCGCATGGTCGAGGACGTGATCGGCACGGCGCTCGCCGGCATTGCCGAGATCAATCCGGCGAGCGCCGCCGATATCCGCATGGCGGACCGGCCGATCGTCCTGTTTTCGCCGGCGATGCGCGAGGCGGTCGACGAGACGCGGCGCTTCCTGTTCGAGCGGGTCTATCGCAACGAGAGCATCATGCAGGTGATGCGCACCGCCGAGGGGATCGTCGACGCGCTGTTCAACCGGCTGATCGCGCGCCCGGACCTGATGCCGGGCGACTGGAGCCGCGACGCCGACGGGCTGCAGCCCGAGAAGCTTGCGCGGCGCGTGGCGGATTACCTCTCCGGCATGACCGACACATTCGCCATGGCCGAGCATCGCCGCCTGTTTGACGTCACCCCGCAATTGCGCTAGCCGGCTTTCCTTCTTCAAGGCACGCAGCATGCGTGACGCCCGGCCGTCAGAGCGTCCGGGGCGCGCCGCCACGGCGGCCGCCGGAACCAGTCGAGGTCCAGGATGAACATCTTCGCCGATTTCGAATCGCGCGTGAAGGCCGCCGTGGAAGCCGTTCTTTCCGATGGCGAAACGGGCGTTCCGGATCTGGCGCGCGTCACCGTCGAGCCGCCACGGGATGCCGCCCATGGCGATCTGGCCACCAATGCGGCGATGGTGCTGGCCAAGCCGCTGGGCATGAAGCCGCGAGACCTGGCGACGCGCATCGCGGCGCATCTTGCCCGCGACCCTGACGTGGAAACCGCCGAGGTCGCGGGACCGGGCTTCATCAATCTCAGGCTCCGACAGCCCTTCTGGATCGCGCATCTGGCGGACATTCTTGCCGCTGGCGGCGATTTCGGCCGCGCGCCGGCCACCGGACGGCGGGTGAACGTCGAATATGTCTCGGCGAACCCGACCGGGCCCATGCATGTCGGTCATTGCCGCGGAGCCGTGGTGGGCGATGCGGTCGCCAGCATCATGGCCTTCGGCGGTGACGCGGTGACCACCGAATACTACATCAACGATGCGGGCGAGCAGGTAAACGTCCTGGCCCGCTCGGCCTTCCTGCGCTACCGCGAGGCGCTGGGCGAGACCATCGCCGAGATCCCGCCGGGCCTGTATCCCGGCGAATATCTGAAGCCCGTCGGCGCGGCGCTGAAGGCCGAGTTCGGCGACCGGCTCCTGGCGATGGACGAGGCGGAGTGGCTGCCGCTGGTGCGCGAGCGCGCGATCGACGCGATGATGGGAATGATCCGCGCGGATCTGAAGCTCCTCGGCATCGAGCAGGACGTGTTCTTCTCCGAACGCAGCCTGCATGCCGACAATGGCGGCAAGATCGCCGCGGCGATCGCCGACCTGCGCGCGCGCGGCTACGTCTACCAGGGCTCGCTGCCGCCGCCCAAGGGCCAGGCGCCGGAGGATTGGGAGGATCGCGAGCAGACGCTGCTGCGCTCGGCCGACGTCGGCGACGACCAGGACCGGCCGCTGGTGAAGTCCGACGGCCGCTACACCTATTTCGCCGCCGACGTCGCCTATTTCCGCGACAAGTTCGAGCGTGGCTTCGAGGAGATGGTCTACGTCCTGGGCGCCGACCATGGCGGCTACGTCAAGCGGCTGGAGGCGGTGGCCAAGGCCGTGTCCGGCGGCACGGCGAGGGCGGAGGTGCTGCTCTGCCAGCTCGTGAAGCTCTACCGGAACGGCGAGCCGGTCACGATGTCCAAGCGCTCGGGCAATTTCGTCACGCTGGCGGACGTCGTCGAGGAAGTGGGCCGCGATCCGGTCCGCTTCATGATGCTGTTCCGCAAGAGCGACGCGCCGCTCGACTTCGACTTCCAGAAAGTGACCGAGCAGTCGAAGGACAATCCGGTCTTCTACGTGCAGTATGCCCATGCGCGTGCCGCGGCGGTCTTCCGCCAGGCGGTGGAGGCTGGTCTGACGCTGCCGGAATTTGCGGGAATGGACGCGGAGGCCCTGAACTGCCTGACCGACGAGGGCGAGATCGGCCTGATTCGCAAGCTCGCGGAGTTCCCGCGGCTGATCAAGTCGGCCGCCGATGCCAAGGAGCCGCATCGGCTGGCCTTCTATCTCTACGATCTCGCATCCTCGTTCCACGCCCAGTACAACCGTGGCAAGGACCTGCCGGAATTACGGTTTGTTAACGCTGATGAGAGCAATATCACCTTTGCCCGACTGGCCCTGCTGAAGGCCGTGGCGCTGGTCCTGGCAACCGGACTCGGCCTGATCGGGGTCGACGCTCCGGAAGAAATGCGCTGACCGATCACGCTTTGGTCAAGTTCGTCCCCTAGCGCTCGATCAGGGGCCGGACGCCTCCGGAGCATGGAAACAGGCGGGGGTGTGGATGTCGACGGGGGACATGAAGGGTGCTGGTTCGAAGGCGGACCAGCTGACGACGACGCCTGACGACGATCCGTTCGCGGATCTGGCGCGGCTGATCGACGAGCCTTGGGGCAGTGGGCTGGCGGTTCGCGCCGAGCGCGACCCTGTTGCCGCTCCGATCGGCGAATCGACCGTCTTCGACGAAGAGGCGCTCGCCGGCGTTCTCGACGAGGAATTCCACCGCAGCTTCGAGATGCATGACGACGTCGCCACGCCGGCGACCCCTGCGGATCCATTGCCCCGCGAGGCCGATACCGCCGCCAATTCCTACGCGAATTGGCTGGCACCGCGCTCTGCATCCGCGGCGACCGCCACATCCACCGCATCGGCGCGCACACCGGCATCACCTACTGCGGCCGAGGCGCCTCTCGACGACGCGATCGACAACGAGCTCGAAGTGGCGCTGCGCGGGCTGTCGGCCCCGGCCAATCCCCGTGGCACGCCGCTGCATCAGAGCGAGGCCTTCGTCCCGGCACGCATCGAGCCACTGCCGGTTCCGCAGCCCAGGACCAAGCCACTCGACGATTTCGACGAACTCATCGCCAGCGAACTCGCTGCGATGACAACGGCGCCGCAGGTCCAGCGCGTCAACGAAGCGTGGGACGGCGCCGATTCGCGTCCGGCCGCGGCCGCACCACAGTATCATCATGCCGGGCTTGCCCAGGACGACAGCCAGGCGTTCGGCGTCGAGCCCGTCGGCCATCAGTCCGGCGAGCGCCGTCGCGGCGCAGCGCATCGAGCCACCGCCGGCATGCTGGCGGCCGGGCAGGGACGGTACTCGCCCCGCTCGTTCGGCTTTGGCGCCAGCGTGCTGGTCATCGCGCTTCTGGGCGGAGCCGGTGCCTATTACGTCTTCGGCAACGGCGGGGTCGCCGGCTCCGACGAAGTGCTGATCGTGCGCGCCGATACCGAACCGGTGAAGGTCGCGCCGAAGGATCCGGGCGGCCGCGCCGTGCCGAACCAGAACAAGGCCGTCTACGAACGCGTCCAGAGCGCGGACGTCGACGTCAAGCCATCCCAGACGACGCTCCTGTCGGCGGCCGAAGAGCCGCTGGAATTGCCCTCGCAGCAGGCGCCCAACGATCTGCCTGGCGTCGATCTCAGCCCGATCGGCACGGCACGGGCCGCGGCGAACGGTGCCGGCGAGGAATCCGTGCGCGTCGCCGACGCCTCGGCTGCCGCCGAGCCGATCGCCGTCCTGACGCCGCGCCGGGTGCGCACGCTGACCGTCCGGCCGGACGGAACGCTGGTCACCGAGGAGACCGTCCCCGAGACTTCCATGGCGGATCTGCGCGGCGAAAATCCCGCCATGATCCCCGCGGTCTCCCGGCCGGTCGATCTGGCGGCCGGCACAGCCGACACGGCGGCCGCCGATGCTGCGGCCGAAACGGCCGCGGCCGGGCAGCCCGCGCCGGGCATGCCGGTTCCCGCACTCAAGCCTGTTCGCGCAACACCGGAACCGGTTCGCACTGCAGCGCTGGCGACCGCGCAGCCCGAGCCGCAGGCGCCTCCGGCCGCCGTCGCGCCCGAGCCAGCCATCGCGCCCGAACCGTCCGTCGATCCCGTGACCGAGACGGCGAGCATCGCGCCTCCTCCACCCCCGGCCCAGGCAGCGCCCGCGGCACCCGCTGCCGGCGGCTACTACGTCCAGATCTCCTCGCAGCCCAGCGAGGCGGCGGCGCAGGAATCGTCGCAGGCCCTCGGTCAGCGTTATGCGAGCGTGATCGGTGGACGGAACCTCGTCATCCAGTCGGCCGACATCCCGGGCAAGGGCACCTATTACCGGGTGCGCGTCGCAGCGGGATCCAAGGACGAGGCGGCGAGCCTGTGTTCACAGCTGAAATCAGCCGGCGGCAGCTGCTTCGTGGCGCGCTGAGCGCCGCGGGTTTCGCCAGCGTCGCATCGATGAGCCGGTCCTCCAGCGGACCGGCTCCTTTTCCCCATCACGCAGGCCAACGTCCCGGTTCCGACGCGGGACCATCCGTGCCTGCACAGGAGACCCGAATGAGCGGATCGAAGGCGTGGATTGCCGCGCCGGCCGGGCTACGCCTGACCGCCGACGAAATCGCCTTCTTTGCCGATGAGCGTCCCTGGGGCTTCATCGTCTTCGGCCGCAACATCTCAGACGCGTCGCAACTCACTGACCTGACTGCGCAATTGCGCGAAGTCGGTGGCCGCGCCTCGACCCCGATCTTCATCGACCAGGAAGGCGGGCGGATCAACCGCCTCAAGCCGCCCATGGCGCCGGCCTATCCGACGCCGGCCGATCTCGGGCGCCTGCATGCCATCGACCCGGAGGCCGGTGCGCGCGCGGCCTGGCTGCAAGGGCGACTGCTGGCCGCCGACGTCATGGTCTACGGCATCAATGCCGACTGCGTGCCGTGCCTGGACGTGCCGGTGCCAAGGGCCGATTCGGTGATCGGCGACCGGGCCTATGGCCGCGATGCCGAAACCGTTGCGATTCTCGGCCGGGCCGTGGCCGACGGGTTCATGGCGGGTGGCGGACTGCCAGTGATGAAGCACGTGCCCGGCCATGGCCGCGGCAATGCCGACAGCCATTACCGCCTGCCGGTGGTCACGACCGGCCGCGCCGAACTGTCGCGGACCGACTTCGCGCCCTTCAAGGCGCTGAACAGCCTGCCGGCGGCAATGACCGCGCATATCCTCTACACCGACATCGATGCCGAGCGACCCGCGACCCTGTCACCGGTGGTGATCGACGACGTCATCCGGGGCGAGATCGGCTTCGACGGCCTCCTGATGAGTGACGACATCTCGATGAAGGCGCTGCAGGGCGATCTCGGCGATCTCGGCCGCGCGTGTCTCGGTGCCGGCTGCGACGTCGTGCTCCACTGCAATGGCGACATGGCCGAGATGCGTCAGGTCGCCGGCGCCGCGCAGCCGCTGGCTGGCGAGGCCCTGCGCCGCGCGGCTGCCGCGGAAGCCTGTATCGCACCGGTCGTGCCTGCCGACGAGGTCGCGCTGCGCGGCGAATACGGCGCACTGTTGGCCCGCGTCGTCTGAAGCGGTTGCCGTCGCAGCGGCAAAGGGTTAGCCAGAGCGCAGAAGGTGTGGCGCCTGCGCCCGCCGACCAGACTGACGGGCTGTCCCACGTGCATAACCGGACCCGCGACGCCGTCGCGCCATCTCGACACTCCTCGGCCAGGACCAGCGCCGGCGTCAGCTTCGCTGCACGGCTGGCTTTCGAGAACGTGTCCCATGCGGTCGGCCATACGCAGATCCTGAGCGACATCAATCTCGCCGCCGAGCCCGGCGAAATCCTGTGCCTCCTTGGCCCCTCGGGCTCCGGCAAGACCACGCTGCTGCGGATCGCCGCAGGTATCGAGCGGCAGACCGCCGGGCGTCTGATCCTCAACGGGCGCGAGATCGCGGGCGAGGGCACATTCGTGCCGCCCGAGAAGCGCGGCATCGGCCTGATGTTCCAGGACTTCGCGCTGTTTCCGCACATGACCATCGCCGAGAATGTCCGCTTCGGCCTGACCGCGCTGTCGGGCGACGCGGCCAAGAAGGAAGCGATGGCGGCGCTGGAGCGGGTCGGCCTGAGCGACGCGGCCGGGCTTTATCCGCACACCTTGTCGGGCGGCGAGCAGCAGCGCGTGGCGCTGGCGCGCGCCATGACGCCGCGCCCGACGGTGCTGTTGATGGACGAGCCGTTCTCGGGCCTCGACAGCCGGCTGAAGGACGTGGTGCGCACCGATACGCTGCAGATCCTGCGCGAGAGCCGGGCGACGGCGATCATCGTCACCCACGACGCGGAGGAGGCAATGCGGATGGGCGACCGGATCGCGCTGTTGCGCGACGGCCGCCTCGTCCAGCTCGGCACGGCCGCCGAACTCTACAGCCGGCCGGCGAGCCTGTTCGCCGCAGGGTTCTTTTCCGAGCTGAACGTGATCGATGGATCGGTGCGGGGCGGCCGGGTCGTCACGTCGCTCGGTCCCGTCGCGGATTCCCTTCTGCCGGACGGCACGGCGGTGACAGTGGCCCTGCGCCTGACGGGGCTGAGGCTCCAGGAACGCACCGAAGGCGTGTTCGGCCGCATCGTCGCGCGGCGCTTTCTCGGCAGCGTGGACCTGATGACCGTGGCCATCGAAGGGCTCGATTATCCGCTGCGCTCGCGCATGCGGGCAGGAATCGTCGAGCCGGGACGGAAGGACGTCGTTGTTTCCGTTGATCCGCAAGACGTTATCGTGTTTGAAAAGTCGGCGGACGATCGCTAGCTTGGGTATGGGCGAACGCCTCACGCGTTCCAGGGAGAATTTATAATGGGTAGCTTCAGCATCTGGCATTGGCTCATCGTCCTTGCGGTCGTGCTGCTGCTCTTCGGTCGCGGCAAGATTCCGGAACTGATGGGTGACGTGGCCAAGGGCATCAAGAGCTTCAAGAAGGGCATGTCCGAGGACGAGACCGAGACGGCAGCGCAGGAACGGCGCTCGCTGGACCACGCCGAAGGCGACGTGGTGGCCCGCGACGTCAAGCGGGAGAAGACGGTCAACTGATCGCCTGCATATGAGGTCATCGATGACGACGGTGCGCCGTCGTCATCAGGTCGGTTCGCTGTTTCCGAGACGCTGAAATGTTAGATATCGGCTGGTCCGAACTCATGGTCGTGGCGATCGTTCTGGTGATCGTCGTGGGGCCAAAGGATTTGCCGCGCATGCTGCGGACCTTCGGCCGCACCAGCAAGCAATTGCGTTCGATGGCCGGCGATTTCCGCCGGCAGTTCGACGACGCGCTGCGCGAGGCCGAACTTGACGAGGTCAAGAACACGGTCAGCAAGGTGCGCGATCTCGATCCCACCAAGGACGTTCGCGCGGCGATGAACCCGATGAAGGCGGTCGGGGACGAAATCCGCTCGTCCCTCAAGGCAGCGACGAAGGCGCCCGAACCGAAGGTTCCCAGTGCCTCGGGCGCCGCGGTAGCGGCCGCACCGGACAAGGTCGGAGTGACCCAGAGCCCCGCGACTGCCGAAGAGCCGGCCCCGAGTGCGGCGGCATCGGCCGGCAAACCCGCTGAAGCGAAAGAAAAGAAGAGCGAGGACGCGGCGTGAGTCGGAAGGACACCGAGATCGAGGCTTCCTCGGCTCCGCTGATCGAACATCTCATCGAGCTGCGGACACGGCTGATGTGGAGCATCGGCGGCTTTCTCCTCGCTTTCATCTTCTGCTTCTTCTTCGCCAAGCAGATCTTCAATTTCCTCGTCGTGCCGTACCAGACGGCGACGATGTGGGCCGGCGTGCACAACAAGCAGGTCGAGCTGATCTACACCGCGCCGCAGGAATTCTTCTTCACCCAGGTGAAGATCGCCGCCTTCGGTGGTTTCTTCCTGGCCTTCCCGCTGATTGCCACGCAGATCTACAAATTCGTCGCACCGGGCCTCTACCGCGAGGAAAAAGGCGCGTTCCTTCCCTTCCTGGTGGCCACGCCGCTGCTGTTCCTGCTCGGCGCTGCGCTGGTCTACTATTTCTTCACCCCGATGGTGATGTGGTTCTTCCTGTCGATGGAGCAGACGGGAACCGGTGGCCAGGCGGCGATCCAGCTCCTGCCACGCGTGTCGGAATACCTGTCGCTGATCATGACGCTGATCTTCGCCTTCGGCCTGGTGTTCCAGCTGCCGGTGGTGGCGACGCTTCTGGTGCGCGCCGGGATCACCTCCTCCGTGGGACTGGCGGAGAAGCGCAAATACGCCATCGTGCTGGCTTTCATCGCTGCGGCCATCCTGACGCCGCCCGATCCGCTGTCGCAGATCGGTCTTGCCCTGCCGACGATCCTTCTCTACGAGGTGTCGATCATTGCGGCACGGATGATCGAACGCAAGCGGGCCCAGCGGCAGCGCGAAAGCGAGGCGCAGGCCGAAAGCTGACGGCATGACCTCGATCCGCCGCTCGTCGGTCGGGAACGGGGAATCAATGCTCGACATCAAATGGATACGTGACAATCCGGACAAGCTGGATGCGGCCCTCGCACGGCGGGGCGCAGCGCCGCTGGCCGACCAGCTGCTGAAGCTCGACGAGGAACGCCGGGCCCATCTGACCCGGCTGCAGACGCTGCAGGGACGCCGCAACGAGGCGTCCAAGGCGATCGGCAAGGCCAAGGGCACTGGCGACGAGAGGGGCGCCGAGGCGCTGATCCGCGAGATCGGCGAAATCAAGGAAGCCATCCAGGACGGCGAGGAGACCGAGCGGCGCATCGACAAGTCGCTCGAGGACACGCTCGCCCGAATTCCCAACGTGCCCCTCGACGACGTGCCGGACGGTGCGGACGAGGCGGACAATGTCGAGATCCGCCGGCACGGCGAGGCGCCGACTTTTGGGTTCGAGGCGAAGGAGCATTACGAGCTCGGCGAGGCGCTCGGCCTGATGGATTTCGAGCAGGCCGCCAAGATCTCCGGTTCGCGCTTTACCATCCTGAAGGGCCAGCTTGCCCGGCTGGAGCGGGCACTCGGCCAGTTCATGCTCGACCTGCACACCGGCGAACACGGCTATCAGGAGACGGCGGCCCCGCTGCTGGTCCGCGACGAGGCGCTGTTCGGCACCGGCCAGCTGCCGAAGTTCAGCGAGGATCTGTTCCATACCAATGAGGGTCGCTGGCTGATCCCCACCGCCGAGGTGCCGCTGACCAATCTCGTGCGCGAGCAGGTGCTGAACGGAGCCGAACTGCCGCTGCGCTTCACGGCGCTGACGCCGTGTTTCCGCTCGGAAGCCGGCTCGGCCGGGCGCGACACGCGCGGCATGCTGCGCCAGCACCAGTTCTACAAGGTCGAACTCGTCTCGGTGACCGACGAGGACTCGTCGATCACCGAGCATGAGCGGATGACGGCGGCCGCCGAAGAGGTGCTGAAGCGTCTCGGCCTGTCCTACCGGGTCGTCACCCTGTGTGCCGGCGACATGGGCTTCGGCGCGCGCAAGACCTACGACATCGAGGTGTGGCTGCCGGGGCAGGGCGCCTTCCGCGAGATTTCGAGCTGCTCGGTCTGCGGCGACTTCCAGTCGCGCCGCATGGGCACGCGCTATCGCACCGAGGGCGAGAAGGCCGCGCGCTACGTTCACACGCTGAACGGCTCCGGCGTCGCCGTCGGCCGGGCGCTGATCGCGGTGATGGAAAACTACCAAAACGAAGACGGCTCGATCACCGTGCCGCAGGTCCTGCAGCCCTATATGGGCGGGATCGAACGGATCGAGAGGGCTGCCTGATGCGTCTGCTGCTGACCAATGACGACGGCATCCATGCCGAAGGGCTGGCGGTGCTGGAGCGGATCGCGCGGACCCTGACCGACGATGTCTGGGTGGTGGCGCCCGAAACCGACCAGAGCGGGCTGTCGCATTCGCTGACGCTGTCGTCGCCGCTCCGCCTGCGCAAGATCG
Organism: Aurantimonas sp. A2-1-M11; assembly: GCF_036549475.1. Taxonomy (NCBI): domain Bacteria; kingdom Pseudomonadati; phylum Pseudomonadota; class Alphaproteobacteria; order Hyphomicrobiales; family Aurantimonadaceae; genus Aurantimonas; species Aurantimonas sp. A2-1-M11. The sequence goes on from NZ_JAZHLI010000002.1 coordinate 126,175, forward strand.
ACGAGCGCCGCTACGCCCTGTCCGGCACGCCGACCGACTGCGTCATCATGGCGGTCAAGCAGCTGATGGATTCGCCGCCGGACCTCGTCCTGTCGGGGGTCAATGCCGGGCAGAACATCTGCGACGACGTCACCTATTCGGGCACCGTCGCTGGCGCCATGGAAGGCACGATGCTGGGGCTGCGCTCGATCGCCCTCAGCCAGGCGTTTCGTCCCGGCGGCCACCGCGAGGCGCTATGGAAGACAGCCGAGACCCACGCGCCGGCCTTGATCGAGCAGCTGGCCGGCTTCGCCATTCCGCCGGGCCACCTGATCAACGTCAACTTCCCGGCGGTCCCTGCCGACGAGGTGCAGGGCATCGAAGTCACGCGGCAGGGCAAGCTCGACTATTCGCTGGGCATGGAAGAGCGCCACGACGGGCGGGGCTTTCCGTATTTCTGGCTGACGTTCGGACGCCAGGCCGGCGCTGAAGTCGAACAATCCGACGTCTCGGCCCTGTCGGCCGGGCGGATCTCGGTGACGCCGCTGCAGCTCGACTTGACCGCCCATGCGCTGCGGGACGAGCTGCGCACGCTGCTCAGCTGATGGCGACGGACGTCCAAAGCGCGACACGCGACCGGGAAGACCTGGCGGCGTTCCTGCTGGCGCTTCGGTCCGAACGGATCACCGATCCCCGTCTGCTGGAGGCGGTGGAATCGGTGCCGCGGCGGCTGTTCCTGCCCGAAGGCGTCGTCAACGCCTATGAGAACCGCTCGGCGCCCATCGCCTGCGGCGAGACCATGCACGGGGCGCTGGCCTCGGTGCGGCTGGTGGCGGCGCTGGAGGTGCAGCCCTCGCATCGTGTCCTGGAGATCGGCACCGGCAGCGGCTACGTCACGGCGCTGCTGGCGCGCCTGGGCGCCCATGTCAGTTCCTTCGATCGCTATCGCGGGCTCGTCGACGCGGCGGGCCGACGCCTCCGCGACATCGGGATCACGAACATCTCGCTGTTCTTCGAGGACGGGCGCGACGGCTTTGCCGGCGGGGCGCCATTCGACCGGGTGATCGTGCATGCGGCCTTCGCCTCGGTGCCGCGGCAGTTCCTGGACCAGCTCGGCGCGCATGCCACGATGATCTGTGCCATCGGGCCCGGTGACGGCGCGCAGGAACTGCTGCGCCTGCGCAAGGTGGGCAGCCGGTTCGAGCGCGAGCCGCTCGGCACGGTGCGCTACCAGCCGCTGGCCTTCGGCAAGGCGGACGTTCTCTAGCGCCGGCGACACAACCGGCCGCCATGCCGACGTCCAGATTACCAAGAAATGTCGTTTTTACCCCGCCACTTAACCGTGCAGTAAGATTAACGCGCTTCTATGGGTCCAAGAGTAAACTGCGTACTCAAGGGACGGCGATGCGTATCAATGTGCTGAAATCCGTGCGGCTCAGGATGGTGCGCTCCGTCGCGATGGTGGGATTGGCCGGCCTCGCGGCGGGTTGCAGCTCCGATGTGGTGCGGTTCGACGACGGTTTCTACACCGGCGCGGTGCCTCAGGCACCCGTCAGCAACCAGATGGCGGCCACCCAGCCCTATCCGGGGGATGTCGATGCCATGAACACGGGCAGTGTCGCCCGCGGACCGGGTGCCGGCTATCCCGCCCAGAATCCGGGTTCGTATCAGACCGCGGCGAACACCTATCCGCAGGGCGGCGTCGGTACGTCGGGCGCTGTCCAGACCAGCCAGCTGCCACCCCCGCCGCCGCCGAACTACACGACAGCATCCCAGCCTGCGGCCTCGGCCGCCCCCGTCTCGTCCCTGCCGGCCAGCCGCGGCGCGCCGCCGTCGACGCTTGGCGAGCAGGCGGCCCGCGTGGCGTCCCCGCAGGGCCGTCCGATGCAGTCGCCCCAGGCCGCACCGACCCGTACCGCGGCGGCCAGCGGCAGCGTCACGGTGGAAAGTGGCGATTCGCTGCTCGGCATCTCGCGCCGCACCGGTGTCTCGGTGGCCGAGATCAAGCGAGCCAACGGCCTGAGCGACGACAAGATCCGCATCGGCCAGACGCTGACGCTGCCGGGCGGTGCCTCGGCACCGGCGAAGGTCGCGAGCGCCGAGCCGAATTCGACACCCGAGCCGCAGCACCCGGCCGCGCCGCAGACGGCCCAGGCCGACAGCGGCACGCCGAATTCCTATTCGCCGCCGCGGACCGCCGAGAAGTCGGGGCGCCCTTCGGCAGCCGAGACGCCCAAAGCGGCCGATCCCGCGACGACGGTGAGTGCCGAGGTCGAAACCGAGGTTGCGGCGGTCGCGCCGAACTCGACCGGCATCAGCCAGTTGCGCTGGCCGGTCCAGGGCCGCGTCGTCAACCGCTTCGGCGAGAAGGTCGGCTCGCGCCGCAATGACGGCCTGAACCTGTCCGTGCCGCGCGGCACGCCGATCAAGGCCGCCGAGAACGGCGTCGTGATCTATGCCGGCGACGGGCTGAAGGAATTCGGCAACACGGTCCTCGTCAAGCACGACAACGGCCTCGTCACCGTCTACGGCCATGCCGACTCGATCGACGTCGCTCGCGGCGCCAAGGTGAAGCGTGGCCAGCAGATCGCCAAGTCCGGCATGTCGGGCGATACCGACGTGCCGCTGCTCCACTTCGAGGTACGCAAGGATTCGGCCCCGGTCGATCCGACCAAGTACCTCCAGTAGACGCCGACCTCCAGGCGTGACCGGCCCGGCCCTGCGGACAGCAGCAGGGTCGGGCCTTTTCGCGTCGGGCCCGTGGAATCAGGCGCCGGCAGCTGGCGTCAGCGTGCGCCCGAGGCGGCCGGCGAGATCCTGGACGAACTGGAACGCGACGCGGCCGGAGCGGCTGCCGCGGGTGGTCGCCCATTCCAGCGCCTCGTGCCGGACCTGGTCGCGATCGACGTCGAGATCGTAGGCCGCCAGATAGCCGTCGATCATCGCCAGGTAATCGTCCTGGCTGCAGCGGTGGAAGCCGAGCCACAGGCCGAAGCGGTCGGACAGCGAGACCTTCTCCTCGACCGCCTCGCCGGGGTTGATCGCCGTCGAGCGCTCGTTCTCGATCATGTCGCGCGGCAGGAGATGGCGGCGATTGGAGGTCGCGTAGAACAGGACATTGGTCGGCCGGCCCTCGACGCCGCCTTCCAGCGCCGCCTTCAGCGACTTGTAGGCCGAATCGCCCATGTCGAAGGACAGATCATCGCAGAACAGCAGGAACGGGTAGGGCGCGGCCCGCACGATGCCCATGAGCCGTGGCAGGTGGTCGATGTCCTCGCGGTGGATCTCGATCAGCTTGACCGGCGCGGCACCGGGTGCGAGCGCGGCATTGACGGCGCCGTGGGCTGCCTTGACCAGTGACGACTTGCCCATGCCGCGGGCGCCCCACAGGAGCGCATTGTTGGCCGGCAGGCCGCGGGCGAAGCGGTCGGTGTTCTCCACCAGGATGTCGCGCGAGCGTTCGATGCCCTTGAGAAGGTCGATGGGCACGCGGTTCACCGAAGGAACCGGGTTCAGCGCAGCCGGCGGTTCGAAGACGAAGCAGTCCGCCGCCGTAAAGTCAGGCGCCGGGGCAGGGGCAGGCGCCAGACGTTCCAGCGCCCCCGCGATCCGCTCCATCGTGTGCTTCAGGCTGGCGAGTTCTGCGGCATCCATGGCGGGTCTTTCGTCTTGCAGGCGGTCCGGACGTTCGGTCGGGCCCCACGCTTGTTGCATTCGGGGCGACCGATCGTATATTCCGCGCACATCGTAAAGGCCCTGGTGTCGGCGCTGATTGGCGCGAGGCATGATCGTGTGCCGATTTTCTGAGAGGTTCTTCCAATGTTCGTGTCCGAGGCTTTCGCCCAAACGGGTTCCGTTGCGGGGGGAAGCGATCTCCTGATCAGCGTGCTGCCGTTCGTGGCCGTGTTCGCGATCATGTATTTCCTGATCATCCGGCCGCAGCGCACCGCGATGAAGAAGCGCGAGGAAATGCTGAAGAACATCCGCCGCGGCGATACGGTCGTCACCGGCGGTGGCATCATCGGGAAGGTCACCAAGGTTCACGACAGCGGCGAACTGGAGGTCCAGATCTCCGAACAGACCCGCGTGCGCGTCATGCAGGGCACGATCGCTGACGTTCGCGTGAAGGGCGAGCCGACGGCCGCCAACACCAAATAGCCGTGTTGGCGCGGCAGACAGCGCCACTGGACGAAAATATCGTCGCTGCCCGCCCCGTCTGAGGGGTCGGGCGCGACGATGCAACGCTTGCACAACGGAGCGCCGAGGCCGGCGCAGCCGTCGACCCTGTCGGGACCCCCATGCTCTATTTCTCGCGCTGGAAGACGTTTCTGATCTGGCTGACGGTCGCCATCGGCGTTCTTTACGCCGTGCCGAACGTGCTGCCGCAGCAGGCTCTCGACAAGTTGCCGTCCTTCTTCCCAAAGGAGACAGTCACCCTGGGGCTCGACCTGCAGGGCGGCTCCTACATCCTGCTCGAAGTCGATTCCCCGTCGCTGGTCGGCGACCGCGTACAGACCCTGCGGGATGACGCGCGCCAGACGCTGCGGACCGAGCGCATCGGCTATGCCGGCCTGACGGACAGCGGCCGCACGGTGACCATCCGCCTGCGCGAGCCGGGCCAGGCCGAAGCTGCCCGCGAGGCGCTGTCGTCGATGACCGACCCGATCTCCAGCGGCGGCATGCTGGGCGGCGGCGCGGTGACGGAAGTGGCCATCACGGAGCCGGAGCCGGGTGTCCTGACCCTGTCGCTGACCGACGAGGGCGTCGCCTACCGCACCTCCGCGGCGGTGACCCAGTCGATCGAGGTGGTGCGCCGCCGCGTCGACGAACTCGGCACGACGGAGCCGGTGATCCAGCGCCAGGGCACCGACCGCATCATGGTCCAGGTGCCGGGCCTCGGCGACCCGCAGCGGCTGAAGTCGCTGCTCAACCAGACCGCCAAGCTCACCTTCCGCCTGGTCGACCAGACCGCCTCGGCAGAAGAGGTGGCGCGTGGCAGCCGTCCGCCCGCCGGCTCGGAGCTCCTCTATACCAACGACCCGACGCCTGCGCCGGTCCTGGTCCAGCGGCAGGTCATGGTCTCGGGCGAGAACCTGACCGATGCCCAGGCCGGCTTCGACAGCCAGACCAACGAGCCGGTCGTCAACATCCGGTTCGATACCCAGGGTGCCCAGCGCTTCGGTTCGGTCACCCAGCAGAACGTCGGACGGCCCTTCGCCATCGTCCTCGACGAGCAGGTCCTGTCGGCGCCCAACATCCGCGAGGCGATCCTGGGCGGCCAGGCGCAGATCAGCGGCAGTTTCAGCGTTCAGAGCGCCAACGATCTGGCGGTCCTGCTGCGGGCCGGCGCGCTGCCCGCGACGCTGAACATCATCGAGGAACGAACGGTCGGACCGGGCCTCGGTGCCGATTCGATCGCCGCCGGCGAGATGGCCGGCGTGATCGGCGCGCTTCTCGTGGTCGTCTTCATGCTGGCAGCCTACGGTTTCCTCGGCATCCTCGCCAATATCGCGCTGATCGCGAACCTGGTGCTGCTCTTTGCGATCCTCACCGTGATCGGCGCGACGCTGACGCTGCCCGGAATCGCCGGCATCGTGCTGACGCTCGGCATGGCCGTCGATTCCAACGTGCTGATCTACGAGCGCATCCGCGACGAGCGCCGGCAGGGCCGATCGGTGGTCCAGTCGATCGACAGCGGCTTCCAGAAGGCGCTGGCGACGATCCTCGACGCCAACATCACCACGCTGATCGCCGCGGTGGTCCTGTTCTTCCTGGGGTCGGGCCCGGTGCGCGGCTTTGCGGTCACGCTGGCGATCGGTATCATCACCACCGTCTTCACCGCCTTCACCCTGACGCGCTGGCTCGCGGCTGCCTGGGTGCGCCGCAGCCGGCCGAAGGAATTGCCGCGCGGCTTCATCCGGCTGGTGCCCGAAGTGACCCGGATCCCGTTCATGAAGGTCCGGATCCAGGCCTTCTTCCTGTCCATGTTCCTGTGCGTCGTGTCGATCGGCGGCCTGTTCGCCGTCGGCCTCAATCTCGGTATTGACTTCACCGGCGGTACGCTGATCGAGGTGCAGTCGAAAAACGGCAACGCCGATATCGGCGATATTCGTGAGCGGCTGAACGAGGTCGGGGTGGCCGATGCCCAGGTGCAGGAGTTCGGCACCACGACCGAAGCGCTGATCCGTATCGGCTCGCAGGGCGGCGACGCCTCGCAGGTTGCGGTGGTCGAATCGGCCCAGGAAGCCCTGGCGGCCGATTACGATTTCCGCCGGACGGAGGTCGTCGGACCCACCGTGTCGGGCGAACTGGCCTGGGCGGCGGTGATCGGCGTGCTCGCATCACTCGTCGCGATCTTGATCTATGTCTGGATCCGGTTCGAGTGGCAGTTCGCGCTGGGATCGATCATAGCGACCGTCAACGACGTGTTCCTGACGCTCGGATTCCTCGTCGTCACGCAATTGGAGTTCAGCCTCGCCAGCGTCGCGGCCATCCTGACCATCGTCGGCTATTCGCTGAACGACACGGTCGTCATCTACGACAAGGTCCGCGAGAATCTGCGGCGCTTCAAGAAGATGCCGATCGGCCAGCTTCTCGATCTGTCGGACAACGAGATGCTGTCGCGCACGATGATGACGTCGACAACCACGTTGCTGGCGCTGACAGCCCTGTTCATCTTCGGCGGCGAGGTGATCCGATCCTTCGTGGCCTCGATGCTGTTCGGCGTGGCGATCGGTACGTTCTCGTCGATCTTCGTCGCGGCGCCGGCGCTGATCTTCTTCAACCTCCGGGCCTCCGACTTTGCGGCCAAGAAGGAAGAGGAGGAGGCGGCGCGCGAGGGCGGATCTACGCCGCGCGAGGCCTGACATGGCGAAGGGCATCGAGATCCGCGCGGCGCATTTTCCCGGCCGCGCGCCCATCGAGGCCTATGGCAATGGTGGCTTCCGCTTTGCCTCCATGTCGCATCGCGGCTCGATCCTGTGCCTGCCGTCGGGCATCTACGGCTGGGACGGCACGGCGGACGCGCCGTTTACCGGCGAGCGGCTCGGCATGGTGTTCGAGGAAGCCGAGGAGATCGGCTTCCTCCTGTTCGGAACGGGCAGGGACATCAGGCGGCTGCCGCCGGCGCTTGGCGACCGCATGCGCCAGGCCGGCATCGCCTGCGACCCGATGTCGACCGGTGCGGCAGTGCGGACATTCAACATCATGCTGTCCGAAGGGCGGCCGGTGGCCGCCGCCCTCGTCGCCGTCGACTGAACATCGTCTCGGCGAGCTCTGCGGTACGCTGACGCCCGGAACAGCCGTCGCCGAGCCTGCCACCCGACGCCATCTCCCATTGCGGGCAGTTGACCCGCGATCGCAGCCGAGGCTCTGACGGACGGCCATGACGGATCTGAACGAGACCTATGCCGAGTGCCTGCGCCTGGTCGAGACGGCCGATCGCGACAGGGCGATATCGCTGGCCTTCGTCCCGGCCGACAGACGCAATGCCATCGCCGCGCTCTACGCCTTCAACATCGAGACCGCGCGGGTGCGCGATTCGGTGAGCGAGCCGATGCCGGGCGAGATTCGCCTGCAATGGTGGCGCGACGCGCTGGCGGCGCCCGACCAGGGGGCTGCCGGGCATCCGGTGGCCGCGGCGCTGGCGGACACGATAGAACGGCATGAGCTGCCGCGCGCCGCCTTCGACCGGTTGCTGGAAGCGCGCATCTTCGATCTCTACGACGATCCCATGCCGTCCAGCGAGGCGCTGGAAGCCTATGCCGGCGAGACCGCGTCGACGCTGATCATGGTCGCAGCCATGGTGCTGTCCCGCGAGGAGGCCGAGACGCAGGCCGACGCGGCGGGGCATGCGGGTGTCGCGCAGACGATCGCCGGCGTCCTGCGGCTTCTGCCCCAGCACCGGGCGCGCCGACAGGTGTTCGTGCCGGCGGACATCCTTTCGGCCGCCGGATGCTCGGCCGAAGAGCTGATCCGCGGCGAACGCGAGCCGGCAGGCCGCGCCATCGCGGCGATGGCCGCCTTCGGCCGCCAGCACGTGGGAGCCTGGGCACCGGGGATCGGGACTATTCCAAAGGCGCTGCGCCCGGCATTCCTGCCCGCGGCCTTCGCGAGCCGCTACCTCGATCGCATCGCGCGCGATGGGGCTGCGACGCTGGACCGACCCGCGGAGATCGGGCCGCTGCGCAAGGCTTATATCGCCTGGCGGACCATGCGGCGCTGACGGCAGGGATCGACGGCCAAGGCCATCCGGGGTTACATCGCCTCCTGCCGATCAGGTGTCCGAGCCGCGATCAGACTTTCCCACCGATCCGAAAGCCGGCCGAGCGATGGCACTGCGTACAATGAGATCCGCTCCCCGCCATGTCGGGCATTTCTCCCGATCGCTGGCCGAGGGCGCCGGCATCGCGGCTGTCCGCTTTCCCCTTGCGACCCTGCTGATCCTTGCGATCGCGATTCTGTCCAATCTCGCCCTCCGCGGCGTCTATCCCGTTGCAGAGGATGATCTCGCCTGGCTGCTGGCGGCCTTCTACGGGGCGGCGGCGTCCTCGGTGGGCATGACGCTGGCAATGGAGGCGAGGGGAGCGTCTGCGACAGCGCGACACGGCGGTTCACTGCTCGTCGGCCTCGTCGTGGGGCTGGGTATCTGGTTCGGCCCGAGCCTGTCGGTGTTTCCCCCGCCGCTGATCGCAGCCGCGACATTCGCCGTGCCGCTGGCCGGTTTCGTCGGCCTGCGCGATTCGGAGCGGTTCTGGGTCTTCACCTTCTGGACGGGGATCGGCGCGAGCCTGGCCTTCGTGTCCGTGCTGCTTTTCGTCCTCGGCCTGTCGGCGATCCTGGAAATGATCCGCTACCTCTTCGACGTCGGCCTGCCGAGCGACGCCTATGAGCACATCTTTGCCACCGCCTTCGCGCTGGTGGGGCCGCTCTTTGCCCTTGGGCGCATTCCTCGCAGCTTCGACGAGACGATGCCAACGGGCCCTGACGAACGGCTGGTGTCCGGCTTGCGCATCCTGTTCGATTGGGTCGCGGTGCCGCTGGTTCTGGCCACCGCGCTGGTTCTGCACCTGTACGCCGCGAAGATCCTCGTCACCGGCGAGGTGCCGAAGGGCGAGATCGGCTGGATCGTCACCTTCTTCGCATTGTTCGTGCTGACGCTGCGCATCGCCGTCGATCCCTTCCGCTCCGGCGCGGCGGCGGCCACACGGCTGTTCACGCGCTTCTTTGCCTTCGCCATCCTCGTGCCGCTGGCGCTGCTGGCCTATGCCATCTGGCTGCGGATCGGGGCGCAGGGCTTCACGCTCGAACGCTATTACCTGCTTCTGGGCGCGCTGGCGGCGGCGCTGGTCGTGGCGCTGCAGCTTCCGCGGCCGACCCGCGGCGACCTGCGCTGGATGGCCGCCGTGCCGATCCTGCTTCTCGCAGTCTCCGCCTTCGGCCCATGGGGTGCCTACGACACGGTCGGCCGCAGCCAGGCAGGGCGCATCATCGACCGGTTCGTGGAAGACGGGGCGGGCGGCCGCCGGCTGACCGGCGCGGACCGGCTGGAGCGTTACGCGGCCGAATTGCGCTCGCGTCTTTATGTGCTCGACGAGGTGGACCAGCTCGACCGCCTGGCGGGGCTGCTGCCGTCCGACATTTTGGAAGACAACACTGCGGACCGGCTCTCACGGATCTTCGCTGCGCTGGAGCTCTCCGGGCCGGTCGGCGTGCAGGAACTGCGCAGCTTCACGGCCAATGCGCCGACCACCCTCGACATGGCCGGCTTCGACCGCATCATTCTCGAGCGTGCCGTGGGTGCGGCCGAACCGGCGGTTTCCGACGATCGGCCGCTTACGGCGGATCAGCCGGCGCTGCGTCTCGAGGGCGGTGATCTGCTGCTGCGAATCGGCGCCGCCGAAGACCGATTCGACCTGGGCGGGGCGGTCGATGCCTTGCCCGAGACGGTGTTCTCGACGCTGCCGGACCAATTGCCAATGCAGATCGTGGACCTGACAGGCGCGAATGGACGGACGGTGCGGCTCGCCCTGCGCCAGATCGTGCGTGATCGGGCCGACGGCACGATCCTGTCAACGCTCATGAGCGTCTCTTACCGCACCGCGGAATGGCAGGAGCGCCCGGGCGGGTAAGCCCGCATCCGAGCGCCCGGCGCAGCCCGGCGGGCGCTACTCCGCCGCTTCGGCGATCGCCGGACGGCCGAGCCAGGTGGCAAAGTCGGCGAGCGCACGCGCCGATAGCGCCTTCTTCTTGGCGATCGCCTTGTCCTTGCCGCGGAAGCGCGTGACGCCTTCCGGCCGCTGGATGGCGCCCGGTTCGAGCGGCGGGAACAGGCCGAAATTGATGTTCATCGGCTGGAAGGACCGCTTGCCGCTCTCTTCCTCATGGGCGAGATGGCCACCGGTGATATGCGCAGCCAGGGCGCCCATGGCCGTCGTCTGCGGCGGCGGTGCCGCCGCTTCGCCCAGACGCTCGGCGGCGGCGAAGCGGCCGGTCATCAGCCCGACCGCAGCCGATTCCACATAGCCCTCGCAGCCGGTGATCTGCCCGGCGAATCGGATATGCGGCCGGACCTTCAGCCGCAGCGTCGAATCGAGCAGCGTCGGCGAGTTGAGATAGGTGTTGCGATGCAGGCCGCCGAGCCGGGCGAACTCGGCGTTCTCGAGGCCCGGGATCATTCGCAGCACGGCTGCCTGGGCGCCGTATTTCAGCTTCGTCTGGAAACCGACAATGTTGTAGAGCGTGCCCAGGGCGTTGTCCTGGCGCAGCTGCACGACGGCATAGGCCTTCACGTCCGGCTGGTGGGCGTTGGTCAGGCCCATCGGCTTCATCGGGCCGTGGCGCAGCGTCTCGGGCCCGCGCTCGGCCATGATCTCGATCGGCAGGCAGCCGTCGAAATAGGGCGTGCCCTCCCATTCCTTGAACTCGGCGCGATCGCCTTCGACGAGGGCGGCGACGAAGCGCTCGTAGGTATCCTTGTCGAGGGGGCAGTTGATGTAGTCCTTGCCCGTCCCGCCGGGGCCGACCTTGTCGTAGCGCGACTGGAACCAGGCCTTGTCCATGTCGATGGAATCGAAATGGACAATGGGCGCGATGGCGTCGAAGAAGGCGAGAGCGTCGGTGCCGGTCGCCGCGCTGATCGACTCGGCGAGCGCGGGGGCAGTCAGCGGCCCCGTCGCGACGATGCTGGGCCCCCATTCCTGGGGCGGCAGGCCCTCGACCTCGCCGCGTTCGACCGTGATCAGCGGATGGCCTGCAATCGCCTGCGAGACCGCGCCGGCAAAGCCCTCGCGATCGACCGCGAGCGCGCTTCCGGCCGGAACCTGGTGGGCATCGGCGCAGCGCATGATCAGCGAATTGGCGAGCCGCATCTCGGCATGGAGGACGCCGACGGCATTGCTTTCACTGTCGTCCGAGCGGAACGAGTTGGAGCAGACGAGTTCGGCGAGCTGGTCGGTCTTGTGGGCCTCGGTTCCGCGCCCGGGCCGCATCTCGTGCAGCACCACGGGCAGCCCACGCTCGGCGATCTGCCAGGCGGCTTCTGAACCGGCGAGCCCGCCGCCGACGACATGAATGGGGTGTTTCGACATGGACCGAATCTAGCAGCGGCATGCGGCGATCGAAAGGCCCCACAGCCGAGGCGCGGCGATCTGCGTGCCCGCCGGAAGATTTTCCGGCCCCAAACGACAACACCCGCCGGGGGGAGGACCCGACGGGTGTCGCATTGGGACCCGCGCTGGGAGGAGGATGCGCAGGTCGTATCCGCTTCAGGCCCGGGAGGAGGTGGACCCTACGCGAAACCGGGGTGCTCTGATCGCCCGACGGGGGGAGGACCCGACGGGCGACTGAGAGATGCCCGCGCTGGGAGGAGGATGCGCAGGCACTTTTTCCGCCTCGGGCCTGGGAGGAGGAGTGGCCCTTGGCGAAGCTCTGTTATTTCGTGGCGCCCGCCGGGGGGAGGACCCGGCGGGCGACTAACTGAGATCTGCCTGGGAGGAGGAGTGGCAGATCTCGATCCGCTTGGGTCCTGGGAGGAGGACGGACCCTTGCGAAAGGCTTGGTGCGCCGGCTGTCAGCCGATGGCGCGGCGCGCGACCAGATTGATGTCGCTGCGGGCGATGCCCAGATCGGCGAGTTCGCGCTGCGACAGACGGCTCAGTTCGTTGACGGTATCGCGGTAGCGGCGCCAGTTGTTGTAGGAGCGGACCAGGTTCATCGGACTATCCTGCGGGTCACTTAAATCGATTGAAGCGGCGGGGTGTTTCGTGTCTGCGTCGCTTCGATGATTGGAAGTTAGGCGGCCGGGCAGGCAGCCGGTAGAGCCTTCGTTGCATGGCAGCCTTGCGATTTGTGCAACGCAACACGCCGCCGCGCGCCACGATGCGTGGCGGATCCGCGCCGACGGGGGTGGGTGCGTCGCGGCAGGATCGTCCGGTCGTTCGGCACCCAATCGACGGAAATGGCGCAATCGTCGGCGAAAAAGCCATGCAATCATGCCGATTGCGCCCCATATAGGCCTTTCGTGGCCGCTAGGCCGGTGATATAGAGGCGCGCGCCTCGCGTCGCCCACCGTACGGCGCTTCATGCGGGTGTGGCGGAATTGGCAGACGCACTTGGTTTAGGTCCAAGCGCCGAGAGGCATGGGGGTTCAAGTCCCTCCACCCGCACCAGGCGGCCGCTTTCACGGAATTCATCTCGGGTCGGCCTGAATGATCGGTCGGTTCGAGCACATCAAGAAGGTATCCAGAATGCAGGTAACGGAAACCAAGGCCGAGGGCCTGAAGCGCGAGATCGAGATCGTCGTGCCGGCCTCGGATCTTGAAGCGCGGCTCCAGACGCGGCTCTACGAAGCCAAGGACCGGGTGCAGCTGAAAGGTTTCCGGCCGGGCAAGGTGCCGGTTGGCCATCTGCGCAAGATGTACGGCAAGTCGCTGATGGCGGAGATCGTCAACGAGATCCTGACCGAGACCCCCCGCAATGTCATCGCCGAGCGCAACGAGCGTTCCGCCATGCAGCCCGAGATCGGCATGTCCGAGGACGAGGGCGAGGCCGAGAAGGTGCTGAGCGGCGGGGCGGACTTCAAGTTCACCCTCAGCTACGAGACGCTGCCCTCCTTCGAGATCAAGGGCACCGACGGCATCAAGATCGAACGCCCGATCGTCGAGGTAGCCGACGAGGAGATCGACGAGCAGGTGAAGCGTATCGCCGAGAACGCCCGGACCTACGCTGCCAAGAATGGCGCGGCGGCCGAGGGTGATCGGGTCACCATGGACTTTGTGGGCAAGGTCGACGGCGAGCCCTTCGAGGGCGGCGCGGCGACCGATTCCAATCTCGTGATCGGCTCCAAGCAGTTCATTCCCGGCTTCGAGGACCAGCTGGTCGGCGTGAAGGCCGGCGACCAGAAGACCGTCGAGCTGACCTTCCCCGAGGATTACGGTGCAGCGCATCTGGCCGGCAAGGCGGCGACCTTCGACGTCACCATCAAGGAAGTCGCGGCTCCCGAGGAGACCGCGATCGACGACGAGTTCGCTACCAAGCTCGGTGTCGAATCGCTCGATCGCCTGAAGACCGTCGTACGCGAACAGATCGAGAGCCAGTACGGCCAGGCGACGCGCCAGAAGGTCAAGCGCCAGCTCCTCGACGCCCTCGACGAAGCCTATGATTTCGACCTGCCGGAGAAGCTGGTCGAGGCCGAGTTCACCAACATCTGGAACCAGGTGCAGAGCGAACTGACCAACAGCGGCAAGAGCTTCGAGGACGAGGACACGACCGAGGAGAAGGCGCGCGCCGAATATCGCCGCCTTGCCGAGCGTCGGGTTCGTCTCGGCCTCGTCCTGTCGGAGATCGGCGAGAACGCCGGCGTGCAGATTACCGACGAGGAGCTGCAGCGCGCCATGTTCGAGCAGCTGCGCCGCTATCCGGGCCAGGAAAAGGAAGTCTACGAGTACTTCCAGAAGAATCCGGACGCCGTCGCCAGCCTGCGCGCGCCGCTCTACGAGGAGAAGGTCGTCGACCATCTCCTGAGCGAGGTGGACGTGACCGACAAGACCGTCAGCAAGGAAGAGCTGATGGCCGAGGACGAAGACGACAAGGATGCCGCGCTCGCCTCGTAAGGCGCAGCGTCGCCGTGACGTTCGTCACCACGCAATCTGCGAAAGGGCCGACGCGAGTCGGCCCTTTCGCTTATGTGGCCGCAGGAGCGGGGTTTCGTCCCGCCCAAGTCTGGTCAAAGCTCTCGCCGACAGAGACGGGCCGCCGCGCGGACGCCTCGCGTCGGCATCTCGCCAGCAGCCGGTCCGTCGGCGCGGCTGGCGCGCCATCATCCGGCCCGACCACAGAACAGGCATAACCCCGGCATGCTTCGATTCCCGACGACTGGCATTTTCGCGTTTCTCTTCGGCCTCCTGCTGTTTACCGGAGCGAGCCTGGCCCAGATTCCAGGACTGGCGATCGGCGGCTCTACGGAGACCGAGGCGAGTACCGCCGCCGACCCGTCGCTGGACGATCTGATCGGGATCCTGGAGAACGACGATACCCGCGCCAAGCTGATCGAATCGCTGAAGGCGGCGGCCTACAGGGCGCCAGAATCGGCAGAGGCAGCCGATGCCGCCGCCGCTGGCGCCCCGCTGACGCTGCCCGGAGAGATCGCCCTGTGGACGCGTTCCATGGCGGGGGGGCTCTTGGAAACCTGGGACCAGGTCTCGGAGAGTGTTTCGTCGGCGTCGCAGATGCTGTCGGGCGCCAGCCGGATCGACCTGCCCGTTCTAATCGAGGCGATCCTGCCGGTGGCGCTGGTGGCGCTCGTCGTCTTCGGCGTGCTGTTCGCCAGCCGGCTCATCAAATATCCGATCTTCCGGCGGCTCGCGGATACGGCGGAGCGGAGCGGCCCGATCAACAAGCTGCTCCTGCTGATCGTCTCCTCGGTCGTCGATGCCCTGTCGGTGGTCGTCGGCTGGGCCGCAGGCTACGTCGCCGCAGTGCTCTTCTTTGGCGGGAAACCTGGCATCAACCAGGCCCTGTTCCTGAACGCCTTCCTGTTGATCGAGATGGTCAAGGTCGGGCTGGCGAGCTTCGTGTCGCCGTCCTTCCCGCAATTGCGGCTGACGCCCTTCTCGAACCGGCAGGCGAGCTACTGGTATTTCTGGATCTCGCGGCTGATCTCGATCCTCGGCTACACCTTCATGTTCGTCGCGCCGATCGTCCAGCAATCGTCGAGCATCGCGGCGGCCGAGGCGGTGCGCTTCATCGTGGTGGTGCTCAGCCTCCTGTTGACCATCGGGCTGATCCTGAAGAATCGCGGCGTCGTGCGCGAGCGCCTGAAGCGCCGCAAGCAGGCCGGCAATCGTTCGGTCGGCGCCTGGGTCTACGCATTTCTCGGCCAGATCTGGTGGGCCCTGGCGATCGGCTTCGTGGTGTCGCTGTTCGTCGTCTGGGTCCGCAGTCCCGTATCCGGGCTCGCCTTCATGACCGAGGCCACCCTGAAATCCATTGCCGCCATGGCGGTCGGGGGGCTGATCGTGTCGGTGCTGTCGCGCATGATCGCCCGCGGCATCCCGATCCCGCAGAACATCAATGATCGGCTGCCGCTGCTGGAGCGCCGGGTGAACTCCTTCATTCCCAATGCGCTGACCGTCCTGCGCGGGATCGTCATAGTGGTGGTGCTGGGGGTGATCCTGGAAGCCTGGAACATCCTGTCCTTCAGCGACTGGCTGGCGAGCCCACTGGGGCAGCGATTTGCCGGTGGGCTCCTCGGCGCGGGCATCATCCTCGCCGTCGGCGTGTCGATCTATATCGGCGTGTCGTCCTGGGTGGAGTACCGCCTCAACCCCAATTACGGCAGCGTCCCCACAGCGCGGGAGCGCACGCTCCTGTCGCTGTTCCGCAATGCCTTCACGATCACCATGATCGTGCTGGTGGCGATGCTGGTGCTGTCGCAGATCGGCATCGATATCGCACCGCTCCTCGCCGGTGCCGGTGTCGTCGGCCTCGCCATCGGTTTCGGTGCGCAGAAATTCGTCCAGGACATCATCACCGGCGCCTTCATCCAGATCCAGAACGCCATGAACGAGGGCGACATCGTCGAATTGAACGGCGTTTCCGGCGTGGTCGAGGAACTGACGGTCCGCTCGGTCGGCCTGCGCACCCTGGAAGGAACCTGGTATCTGATCCCGTTCTCCTCGGTCGATCAGGTGGCGAACTTCTCGAAGGACTTTGCCTACTATCTCGCCGATATCGGCGTGGCTTATCGCGAGAATGTCGACGACGTGAAGCAGATGATGTTCGACGCCTTCGACGAGTTGAAAACCACCGCAGTGGGCGAGAACCTCCTCAGCGAGCTCGACATGTGGGGCGTCAACGAACTGGCCGATTCGGCCGTGGTCGTGCGTGCCCGGGTGATGACCAAGCCGAGCACCCAGTGGGGGGTCGGACGGGCCTATCGCGAGATCATCAAGCGCATGTCCGACGAGCGCGGCATCGAGATACCGTTCCCGCACATGACCCTTTGGTTCGGCGAGGACCGCGCGGGCAATGCGCCGCCCGTGCGGGTGCGAAAGGATCTGGAGAAGGGTGTCGAGCGGCCCGAGATCGAAGCCAGCGCCAGTCCGAGCCCGCCGCACGCCGGCGACTACGGGACACGTGATTCCGACCACAAGCCGATTCCGCCCGGCGAGGGCGACATCGACAGTGCCGGCGAGGGCAGGGGCTGATTGCGTTCGGCCCCACCGGGGACCATATACACCGTGTTGTCAGATCCCTTGCGGTTCACGGCATTCGGCGGGGCAGACGCCTTGCATCGGCGCGCGGCCGAGTCCTATCTACTGAACGAGACGAATCCCTTCGCTATTCCCGCGGCACCGAGCGGTGCTGCTCCTCAGACAAGCAGCGAGACGACGACCGATGACACATCCCGTGGAAACCGCGATCAACCTCGTCCCCATGGTGGTCGAGCAGACCAATCGCGGCGAGCGCGCCTACGACATCTTCTCGCGGCTCCTCAAGGAGCGGGTGATCTTCATCACCGGGCCCATCGAGGATTCGATGGCCACGCTGGTCTGCGCCCAGCTCCTCTTCCTGGAGGCCGAGAATCCGAAGAAGGAGATCGCCCTCTACATCAACTCTCCCGGCGGTATCGTCACGAGCGGCATGGCGATCTACGACACGATGCAGTTCATTCGGCCCGCCGTCTCGACCCTGTGCATCGGCCAGGCTGCGTCGATGGGCTCGCTGCTCCTGTGCGCCGGTCACAAGGACATGCGCTTCGCCACGCCGAATGCTCGCATCATGGTGCACCAGCCGTCCGGCGGCTTCTCCGGCCAGGCCTCGGACATCGAGCGCCATGCCCAGGACATCATCAAGCTGAAGCGCCGTCTCAACGAGGTGTATGTCGAGCACACCGGTCAGGACTACGAGACGGTTGAACGCACGCTCGATCGTGACCATTTCATGACGGCCGAGGAGTCCCGCGAGTTCGGCCTGATCGACAAGGTCTATTCCTCGCGCGCGGCTCTCGAGGTCGAGGCAACTAAATAGGGCTGCGTCGTCACGCCGCGGCCACACTTGCACACCGATAGTGGCGGCGCCGCTGTTAAGCGCCGCTCAAGCAATCGACGCTACGCTGAACGATGTGCAAGAATGGCCGATGGTATCGGGTCGGGGCTTTCGGATGAAAGTCGCTTTGCCGAACGGCCCACAGGGCACTAGGTTCGGTAGACCAAACGAGAAACGGATCCCTGGAGGGGACCGGATCGGAAGGAAGGACGCATGAGCAAAACGAGCGGCGGCGACTCCAAGAACACGCTCTACTGCTCTTTCTGCGGGAAGAGCCAGCACGAAGTCCGTAAGCTGATCGCCGGGCCGACGGTCTTCATTTGCGACGAGTGCGTCGAGTTGTGCATGGACATCATCCGGGAGGAAAACAAATCCTCCATGGTGAAGTCGCGCGAGGGGGTGCCCACCCCGCAGGAAATCATCGCGGTGCTAGACGACTACGTGATCGGCCAGTCCTTCGCCAAGAAGGTCCTGTCGGTTGCGGTTCACAACCACTACAAGCGGCTGGCCCACGCGGCCAAGAGCAACGACGTCGAACTGGCCAAGTCCAACATCCTGCTGATCGGTCCGACCGGTTGCGGCAAGACGCTGCTTGCGCAGACGCTGGCCCGCATCCTCGACGTGCCGTTCACGATGGCGGACGCGACCACGCTGACGGAAGCCGGTTATGTCGGCGAGGATGTCGAGAACATCATCCTGAAGCTGCTGCAGTCGGCCGACTACAATGTCGAGCGGGCCCAGCGTGGCATCGTCTATATCGACGAGATCGACAAGATCAGCCGCAAGTCCGACAACCCGTCGATCACGCGGGACGTGTCGGGCGAGGGTGTCCAGCAGGCATTGCTGAAGATCATGGAAGGCACCGTCGCGTCGGTGCCGCCGCAGGGCGGTCGCAAGCATCCCCAGCAGGAGTTCCTGCAGGTGGATACCGCGAACATCCTGTTCATCTGTGGCGGCGCCTTTGCCGGTCTGGACAAGATCATCTCGGATCGCGGCCGCAAGACCTCGATCGGCTTTGCCGCCAACGTGGCGGGTCCGGACGAGCGGCGCACGGGCGACGTGTTCCGCCAGGTCGAGCCTGAGGATCTGCTGAAGTTCGGCCTCATCCCCGAATTCGTCGGTCGTCTGCCGGTTCTGGCGACGCTCGAGGATCTCGACGAGGCGGCGCTGGTCCAGATCCTGGAGGAGCCCAAGAACGCGCTGGTCAAGCAGTATCAGCGGCTGTTCGAGATGGAGAATGTCGAGCTGTCCTTCCACGAGGACGCCCTGCGCGCCATCGCCCGGAAGGCCATCGATCGCAAGACCGGTGCCCGTGGCCTGCGCTCGATCATGGAATCGATGCTGCTGGACACGATGTTCGACCTGCCGACGCTGGAAGGCGTGCAGGAGGTCGTCATCTCCGAGGACGTGATCGAGGGCAACGCCCGGCCGCTCTACATCTACTCCGAACGGAACGGGGAGAAGGAAAACGTCAGCGCCTGACGTCACCCTCAACTGGACGCAATGACGGTTTTGAAGCCCGTCCCGGCTTTGCGCCGGGGCGGTTTTTTTGTGCCAAGCGACACGAGTCTGCGCCATCGGCGAGCATCAGCAAAGCGCGCCGAATCGCTTGAATAGCAGGCTTGCGAAGCCCACATTACGGTCGTGATGGCGCTGGGCCGGCGTGCTTCGATGAAGGCGCAGGACCGGTGGCCGAAGACGGCGAATCTGCCGTAGAAAGGAATACCATGTCTGATACGCAAGAACCCCAGGGTGCCGGCGGGCCGGCTCTGTACCCGGTTCTGCCGCTGCGCGACATCGTCGTGTTTCCGCACATGATCGTGCCGCTCTTCGTCGGACGCGAGAAGTCGATCAAGGCTCTCGAAGAGGTAATGGGCGCCGACAAGCAGATCCTGCTCGCGACCCAGAAGAATGCCAGCGACGAGGACCCGACCGCTGACGCGATCTACGAGATCGGAACCGTCGCCAATGTCCTGCAGCTCCTGAAGCTTCCCGACGGGACGGTGAAGGTCCTGGTTGAGGGCATGGGACGGGCGCGCATCGAGAGCTTCTCGCCGCGCACCGAATGGCACGAGGCCTCGGCCAGCCTGATCGAGGAGGTCGAGGAAGACCCCGTCGAGATCGAGGCCCTCGCCCGCTCGGTGGTCTCGGAGTTCGAGAACTACGTCAAGCTGAACAAGAAGATCTCGCCCGAAGTGGTGGGGGCGGCCGGCCAGATCGAGGACTACTCGAAGCTCGCCGACACCGTCGCCTCGCATCTGGCGATCAAGATTCCCGAGAAGCAGGACATGCTGACCATGGTCAGCGTGCGCGAGCGGCTGGAAAAGGCCCTCGGCTTCATGGAGGCCGAGATCTCGGTGCTCCAGGTGGAGAAGCGCATCCGCTCTCGCGTCAAGCGCCAGATGGAGAAGACCCAGCGCGAGTACTACCTGAACGAGCAGATGAAGGCGATCCAGAAGGAGCTCGGCGACGGCGAGGACGGTCGCGACGAGATGGCCGAGCTGGAAGAGCGCATCAAGAAGACCAAGCTCTCGAAGGAGGCCCGCGAAAAGGTCTCCGCCGAGATGAAGAAGCTCAAGCAGATGTCGCCGATGTCTGCCGAGTCGACGGTCGTGCGCAATTATCTCGACTGGATCCTCGGGCTGCCCTGGGGCGTGAAGTCGCGCGTCAAGGTCGACCTGAAGAAGGCCGAGGAGATCCTCGAAGCGGATCATTTCGGTCTGGAGAAGGTCAAGGAGCGGATCGTCGAGTATCTCGCCGTCCAGAGCCGCCAGTCCAAGCTGAAGGGGCCGATCTTGTGTCTCGTCGGCCCTCCGGGCGTCGGCAAGACCTCGCTCGCCAAGTCGATCGCCAAGGCGACCGGTCGCGAATATGTCCGCATGGCGCTCGGCGGCGTGCGTGACGAGGCCGAGATCCGGGGCCACCGGCGGACCTATATCGGTTCGATGCCCGGCAAGGTCATCCAGTCGATGAAGAAGGCCAAGAAGACCAACCCGCTGTTCCTGCTCGATGAGATCGACAAGATGGGCCAGGACTTCCGCGGCGATCCGTCGTCGGCGCTGCTCGAGGTGCTAGATCCCGAGCAGAACTCCAGCTTCGTGGACCATTATCTGGAGGTCGAGTACGACCTGTCGTCGACCATGTTCGTCACGACGGCTAACACGCTGAACATCCCGGCGCCGCTGATGGACCGGATGGAGATCATCCGGATCGCCGGCTACACCGAGGATGAGAAGGTCGAGATCGCATCGCGGCATCTGCTGCCGAAGGCGATCCGCGACCACGCCCTGAAGCCCGAGGAGTTCTCCGTCAGCGCCGACGCGCTGCAGGAGATCGCCCGTCGCTACACCCGCGAGGCCGGGGTGCGGAACTTCGAGCGCGAACTGATGACGCTCGCCCGCAAGGCCGTCACCCAGATCCTCAAGGGCGAGGTGACCAAGATCGAGGTCACGGCGGCGAACCTGTCGGACTATCTCGGTGTCCCGCGTTATCGCTACGGCGAGGCGGAAACCGAGGATCAGGTCGGCGTGGTCACCGGGCTGGCATGGACCGAGGTCGGCGGCGAGTTGCTGACGATCGAAGGCGTGATGATGCCGGGCAAGGGCAAGATGACGGTGACCGGCAACCTCAAGGAGGTGATGAAGGAGTCGATCTCGGCTGCTGCCTCCTATGTGCGGTCGCGGGCACTCGACTACGGCATCAAGCCGCCGCTGTTCGAGAAGCGGGACATCCACGTCCACGTGCCCGAGGGTGCAACACCCAAGGACGGTCCGTCCGCCGGTGTCGGCATGGCCACGGCCATCGTCTCGGTGCTGACGGGGATTCCCGTGCGCCGTGACATCGCCATGACCGGCGAGATCACCCTGCGCGGGCGGGTCCTGCCGATCGGCGGCCTCAAGGAGAAGCTGCTGGCCGCATTGCGGGGCGGCATCAAGAAGGTGCTGATCCCGCAGGAGAATGCCAAGGACCTGGCGGACATCCCGGACAACGTGAAGAACGGGCTCGAAATCGTGCCTGTGTCACGGATGGGCGAGGTGCTTCGGCATGCGCTGGTCGAGATGCCGACGCCTGTCGAGTGGTCGGAGATCGATGAACCGATGTCCGGCCAGCCGCTGGTAGAAAATGGCGCCACGGCTGTTGCCCACTAGGCTCACTTGCATAATTTGTTAAGGATGCCGCCGCTCGTCGGCGGCATTTTTTTGATCGAAAGCCCTGAAAACAGGGGGGTTGGCGTTGCAGAAAGCGGTGTCATCCGCGAAAGTCGCGGCCGTACTCACGGATCGCTAAGATGCGCGAATAAACAAGGAGGGTATCCATGAACAAGAACGAACTGGTCGCTGCCGTGTCCGAGAAGGCCGAATTGTCCAAGCAGGATGCGAGCTCCGCGGTCGATGCGGTGTTCGAGACGATCCAGGCGACCATGTCGAAGGGCGACGATATTCGCCTCGTCGGCTTCGGCACGTTCTCGGTGTCGCATCGTGCAGCCTCGAAGGGCCGCAATCCTTCGACGGGCGCCGAGGTCGACATTCCGGCTCGCAACGTGCCGAAGTTCGCTGCCGGCAAGGGCCTCAAGGACGCCGTCAACAACAAGTAGGCACGGCGACGACGAAGACGGTATCAGACACCGGTCGGGCGGAATGCTCGGTCGGTGTTTTGCGTTGTGGGGCCTGTGTCGCGGCTGGTCGTTCGCTACGCCCTGCGCATCCGACAGGACGCACGAGGGACACTCCAATTTCCTGAAACGCAGCGTGCCGTCCGAAATCGCAATCCGATGTCGGGCTGATGCGGGGAGTCTGAAAAAGCGCAGGGGAACGTGCGGCCGCTGTGTCGCGTCGCCGCTGCGGGCAGGGACTGCCGGCATATCGTGTCGCCCAAGCCGCTGTGGGCTGGGAAGCGCGCGGGGCAGGCGACCGGCCCGCCCCGCGGCAGCGACCTTGTCAGTCGGCGCTCAGGGTGCGGGCTTCGGGGCCCTTGTTGCCCTGCACGAAGCGGACGGTAACCTTCTGCCCGTCGGCCAGCGTGGTGAGGCCGGAGCGGTTGAGGGCCGTTGCATGGACGAAGACGTCCTTGCCGGCGCCGTCGTCGAGACCGATGAAGCCGAAGCCCTTCTCGGCATTGTACCATTTGACCGTGCCGGTGGCCTCTTCCTCCGGCCCGCCAGGCGCACCGCCGGGTGCACCGCCACGCTGGGGCGCGCGCGGCGCCCGTGCTGCCGGCGAGGGCGCGCCCGAGCCTGCTGCGACCGAGAGCACCTCGGTAACCTGCATGCCCTTCTGGCCCTGGTCGATCCGTACCGTGAGCTTGGTGCCTTCGGTGACAGCGTCGGCGCTGGCGCCAGCCGCTTCGAGCGCGCGCACATGGAGGAAGGCCTCCGTGCCGTCGACCGCCTTGACGAAACCGAAGCCCTTGGTGGCGTTGAACCACATCACTTCGGCGTCGGCGGGCATCGATCCACCGGACGCCGGCGAGCGCTGGAAATAGCTCGGCTCGGCTTCCCGATCCGGGGGAAAGGCGCCATCATCGTCGAATCCGCGGCGGCGCGTGTCGCGGTGGTCTCGGTATTTACCCATGGGTGGTCTCAGTCTGGACTGTTCGGATCGCGGAATATGTAAAGGAAACAACATTTCGTGCAAGCCATGCAGCACGCGTTTCCTGCCCCGCAGCCATGCGAAGTTTGTTTTCTTCAAAAGATCGAACGGCTGAAGCCCGATAAAGAGCGCTTGGAATTCTTCCGTCAGGCCCGTTCGGCGGCATCGGCAATGACGGCGAGGAACGTCTCGCCGTAGCGCTCCAGCTTGGCGAGGCCGACGCCGGGGACCGCATGGAGCGCGTCGCTGTCGCGCGGGCGCAGTTCGGCCATGGTACGCAGCGTGGCGTCGGAAAACACCATGTAGGGTGGGACCTGCTGCTCTCTGGCGAGGCGAAGCCGTTCCTGGCGAAGCGCCTCGAACAGGGTGGCCGCGGTCTCGTCCATCCCTTCGGTCGCATGGTCGCTGCGCCGGAACTGCGTGGCCTTGCGGACGCGGTCCTTGCGCAGGATCACCTTGCGCTCGCCGCGAAAGACCGCGCGCGCGTCCTCGCCCAGCTTCAGGGCGCCGAACGCGGCATGGTCGATGGTCAGGAGCCCCGATGCGGTCAGCTGGCGGGCGACGGACTGCCAGACCCGCTGCTCGGTCTCCTTGCCGGCGCCGAAGACCGGGATCGCGTCCTGGCCGGCGCGCACCACCTTGTCGGTGGCCTTGCCGGTGAGGACGTCGATCACATGGCCCGAGCCGAAGCGTTCGCCGGTGCGGTAGACGGCGGCGAGCAGCTTGACCGCGGCCTCGGTGCCGTCCCAGGTCTCGACCGGCGACAGGCAGGTGTCGCAATTGCCGCAGCGCCCCGCATGATGTTCGCCGAAATGGGCGAGGATGGCGGCGCGGCGGCAATCGGCGGTCTCGCAGATGGCAAGAAGCGCGTCGAGCTTGGCCCGCTCCACCCGCTTGATGGTCTCCTCGGAGCCCCCCTGGTCGATCATGCGCCGGCGCTGGACGACGTCCTGCATGCCATAGGCCATCCAGGCATCGCTCGGCTGGCTGTCGCGACCGGCGCGGCCGGTCTCCTGGTAGTAGGCCTCCACCGACGACGGCAGGTCGAGATGGGCGACGAAGCGCACGTCGGGCTTGTCGATCCCCATGCCGAAGGCGACCGTCGCGACGAGGCAGAGATTGTCCTCGTTCAGGAAGGCGGCCTGGTTAGCGGACCGGATGCTGTTGTCGAGGCCGGCATGATAGGGCAGGGCGCGGATGCCCTGGGTGTTCAGCCAGGCGGCGGTCTCATCGACCTTGCGACGCGACAGGCAATAGACGATGCCGCTGGCGCCCTTGTGCCGCTCCAGGAACGAGAGCAGCTGCTTCCTGGGGTTGTCGCGTTCGACGATGGCGTAGCGGATGTTCGGCCGGTCGAAGCTGGTCATGAAGACCGGCGCGTCGGTGAGGCGCAGGCGCTCGATGATGTCGGCGCGCGTCGTCGGATCCGCCGTCGCTGTCAGCGCGATCCGCGGCACGGCGGGGAAATCGTCGGCCAGCGCCTCCAGCGCCCGGTATTCGGGCCGGAAGTCATGGCCCCAGGCACTGACGCAATGGGCCTCGTCGATGGCGAAGAGCGCAATGCGCACCCGCGCCAGCATGCGGCGGAAGCCCTCGCTGACGATGCGTTCGGGCGTCACGTAGAGAAGGTCTAGACGACCCGCGAGAAGATCGGCGCGCACGGCGTCGCGCGCTTCGTCGCTCATCGCCGAATTCAGCGATGCCGCGTTGACGCCGGCCTGGCGCAGCCCCTCGACCTGATCGTGCATCAGCGCGATCAGCGGCGAGACCACGATGCCGACGCCAGGACGGCACAGGGCCGGGATCTGGTAGCAGACCGATTTGCCGGCGCCGGTCGGGAACAGGACAACCGCGTCGCCGCCCGAGACGATCTGGTCGACCACCGCCTCCTGCTGGCCGCGAAAGGCCGGATGCCCGAAAACCGAGCGCAGCATCTCGCGCGGATCGGCGCCACCGGCCGCGTTGCCTGCGGTCGTAGGGCCGTTCCTGTCGAACAGGGCATCGGTCGTGGCCGGCCCGTCGGACCGGCGTCCTGGTTGCTGCATCATCGTCTCCGGGAATCGCCGAGCAAGGGTCGGCCATTGCGCGGCGCAACGCAACTTGCAGCGCGAGCGACGATCGGGTGCGAACGGTCGCGTCGTGAGTTGGCTGGTCGGTTTGCTCGAGGCCGGGGCTGGTTCATGGGCGGGCGGAGCGCGGTTCGCCCGGAAAGCGGGCGCTGACAAAGCGCGAGCCGGCGAGGCCGAAGCGCCACGGCGTGTCGGCCCCGCGGGTGATGCCGATCCGCGGACCCACCGCGATTTCGACAGGCCCTTCTGCCGGCATCAGACGGAACGGCGGTGCGTCGAGGGGCCGCCCGTCATGAGCCCCGGTGATGCCGAGCGCCTGGGTCAGGCGACCCGGACCGGCGCAAAGCTTGTGCACATCGCCCAGCCCGCGTCGCGCCGCCATCAGGTCGAGGCCGATCGTCGGCTCGATCGCCCGGATCAGGACGGCGCTGGCATTGCCCGGTGCCTCGCAGACGACATTGAGGCACCAGTGGATGCCATAGGAGCGATAGACATAGGCGCGGCCGGGTTCG
Organism: Aurantimonas sp. A2-1-M11; assembly: GCF_036549475.1. NCBI lineage: Bacteria > Pseudomonadati > Pseudomonadota > Alphaproteobacteria > Hyphomicrobiales > Aurantimonadaceae > Aurantimonas > Aurantimonas sp. A2-1-M11. The sequence continues at coordinate 151,870 of NZ_JAZHLI010000002.1, forward strand.
CCGAACATCGCCGCATTGCGCGCGGTCTGTCCGTTGAAGCTGTGGGAGGCCGGGTCCTGCTGGTCGTAGGCCTCGGTCTCGACGATCCTGCCACCGGCGGTGCCGTCGACGACGAGCGTCGCGCCGATCAGGTCGCGCGCCACGCAGACAACGTTGCGGTCGAAGAAGCCTGGCTGGATCATCGATAGTCCCGAATGGATGGCTGTCCGGCGGTCGCGCCGCGGTCCTTCGGGGACGCGTGGCTCGGCGTTTCGTTCCGCTTCGTTCTGTACGGTGGACGCTTCGCAGGACGGGGGGAGATCTTGGGCAAGCTATGGCCCAGCCGAGAGGCATGTCCGGAACGCGGGAAGGGCGGTGACGTTTGACGACGAATGCAACCGGGGAGGCATCCATGCCCGCACAGTCCAAGTCACAGCAGAAGGCTGCCGGCGCAGCCCTGTCGGCCAAGCGCGGCGACACCAAGGTGTCCGATCTCCAGGGCGCCTCGAAAAGCATGTACGAAACGATGAGCGAGAAACAGCTCGACGAGATGGCGTCCACCGAACGCAAGGGCAAGCCGGAGCATAAAACCGACTAGTGCTGCTCTTTCACGGATCGGCAGCCGGCAGCAACCGGTTGCCGCGCGGTGGCCTGTCGCCCGGAGCGGCGAGGGAGCGTGGCATCGCCGGCCTGCATTTATTACCCATGACCTCAATGGGATAGCCATTTGGCAACACGGCGGGGACCGACCCGTCGGCAACGCCTCCCGAAGGATGCGCAGCGACGCACATGTGCTAAGGCCGCCCGACGCCATGCGACGGAGCCGCTCCCAGGAATGCCGAAAAGTGCCCTCGACAAGGACCTGAAGAAGGTCGCTTCGCTGGAAACCGCCACCTATGGCTCGGCCCGTTCGGTGGCGGCCCCCGGCATGGCGGTGCTGTTCCTGCTTGGCGCCTCCGTGCTGGCCAGCCTCTTCGTCGCTGACGGCCCGCTCACCTATCTCGTCGTCATCGCCGCGATGATCGCAGGCTACATGGCGCTGAATGTCGGCGCCAACGACGTCGCCAACAATATGGGCCCGGCGGTAGGCTCGAAGGCACTGACCCTGGCCGGCGCGCTGGCGATCGCCGCGGTCTGCGAGGGCGCCGGCGCCATCATCGCCGGCGGCGACGTGGTCAGCACGATCTCGCGCGATCTCCTGCGCCCGCACGAGGCGATGGAGGCGGTCGACTACATCCTGGTGATGATGGCGGCGTTTCTCGCAGCCGGAATGTGGATCCATCTGGCGACCGTCTTCGGCGCGCCGATCTCCACCACCCACGCGATCGTCGGCGGCGTGGTGGGCTCCGGCGTCGCGGCGTCGGGCGCGGGGATCGTCGAATGGCCGATGCTCGGGGCGATCGTCGCCAGCTGGGTCGTCTCGCCGGCGCTGGGGGGTGGCATTGCCGCGCTGCTGCTGGCGGCCATCGAATTCGCCATCCTCAACCGCCACGACCGGCTCGATGCCGCCCGGCGCTGGGTGCCGGTGCTGGTGGCGCTGATGAGCGGCATCTTCGCCATGTATCTGATGACCAAGGGTCTGAAGCGGTTGTGGCAGCCGGACCTGTCCCATGTGCTCGCGGCCGGCCTCGGCTTCGCGCTGATCGGCTGGCTGGCCGCGCGGCCATGGATCCGGCGGCGCTCTGCCGGCATGGACGGCCGCGTGAAGACGATCAGCAGGCTCTTCGTGCCGCCGCTGATCTTCGCCACGGCGCTCCTCTCCTTTGCCCATGGCGCGAACGACGTGGCCAATGCGGTGGGCCCGCTGGCGGCCATCGTGGCGGCGGCGTCGTCCGGGTCGAGCGATGGCGGCGAGGTAGTCCTGCCGCTCTGGGTGCTGATGATCGGTGCGGTCGGGATCGCGGTCGGTCTGGCGCTGTTCGGCCCGCGGGTCATCCGGACCGTGGGCGAGAAGATCACCAAGATGAACGAGATCCGGGCCTATTGCGTCGCGCTCTCGGCGGCGATCACGGTCCTGCTGGCCTCTGGGCTCGGCCTGCCGGTCTCCTCCACCCACATCGCGGTCGGCGCGATCTTCGGGGTGGGGTTCCTGCGCGAGTTCCAGTCGAACAAGGGATTGACGAATCCCGGGGTCCAGCCGCAGACACTGTTCCTGAAGACGTCGCGGCTGAACGCCACGCCGGAGGAGGCGGTAGCCAACTTCCGCAAGCGCGAACGCCGCCGTCTCGTCCGGCGCCAGCACCTCTTCGGCATCGTTGCCGCATGGGTGGTGACGGTCCCTTTCGCCGCGGTGCTGTCGGCGGTGCTTTACCTGGCGATGGCCGCGATCATCGTCAGCTAGCGGCGAGTTGCCGGCTGAGCTTCTCGGTGAGGTCGGCGACCGGGCGCTCGGTCAGCAGGCGCCGCGTTTCCGCAAAGGTGGCCCAGTGCCGATAGCGCTGGCGCATCTCCTGCCATTGGTCATGCTGGCGCTCGACCCGCAGCGGATACAGCGTGACGTCAAGAACCTTGGTTCGGCGCAGCCCGCGCTTCAGCGTGCGATAGGTGCCGAGCGGCGTCGGGTCGACCTGGCCTTCGACGCCAGCTTCCTCAAGGGCTTCCTGCGCGGCGCTCTCCCATGGGGACAGGCCATCCATCAGCGAACCCTTGGGAAAGATCCAGCGGCCAGTCCGCCGGGAGGTGATCAGCAGGAAGACCGGCTGGTCGTCGATCACGGCATACGGAATCGCTCCGGTCTGGGTACCGGAGGGGTCACTGCCGCGCAGCAGCGACCGCTCGGCCAGTCGTTCGCGCAGCACTTCCATCATGGACCGGTTCCTCTGTCTTCTGCTCGGCGCTCAGGCCGCGCGACGCGCCCGATGCAGATCGTTCCGCACTATCAACGTCATTGAACTTGCCCGGGTCTGATGGCGGCAAGTTGCGTGTGAAACTTTCCGCAGGTGCAGGGCCGCGCTGGCAACAGGCCGGGCGAATCGATGCACGTTGCGCTACGATAAGCCTGTCGAATTACATATAGAACGCACGTGGTGCGCTTTCCAGTGACGATTGTGCGACAAGCCGGAAATTCACGTGCGCGGCCAAATATTTGGCGTCACGCAGATGTGAGGAGGACGGCGTGCCGAACGCCGTCTTCGCGCAGCCGGTGAGACACGCCGGTACGGCGGCGCACCGCGGGCGCGGTTTCATGCTTTGGCCATATTGGAATGCGTTACGAACTGGTAACGCGTGGTCAGCGGGGCGGATGCGGCGGCAGACGTCAGCTTCTGTTTACCATGCCGCGGTAGTTTCCGGCAGGGACGTGCATATCCACGAGGAGTTCCAATGACGATTTCCCACGACGCGCCCAAGGGCAAGCGGCTCAGCCGCCGCCGCTTCGTGCTTGGCACGGCGGCCGCCAGTGCCGCATTGCTGCCAGGCGCAGCCTTTGCGCAGAACGCCCTCGGCGAACTGCTGCAGGCCCCGACGCGCGGCAATTGGGACGACCAGTTCGACACCCGTGGCTCCAGCGTCCGCGAGGTCGCCTCGAACTCCCCGGTCCTGTCCGAAAACACCGTCTACTCGCTGCAGGAAGCGATCAACAACTACGTCGCCATCGTGCAGCGCGGTGGCTGGCCAATGGTGCCGCAGGGCGAGACGTTGAAGCTCGGCATGCAGTCGCAGGCGGTGCCCGTCCTGCGCCAGCGCCTGGCCATTGCCGGCGACATGGCCAGCAGCGCCGGCGCGTCCCCGGCTTTCGACACCTATGTCGACGCGGGCGTCAAGCGCTTCCAGGCCCGCCATGGGCTGCCGGCCGACGGCGTCGTGTCGGACCACACCTACAAGGCGATGAACGTCGCGGCGGACCTGCGTCTGGGCCAGTTGCAGACCAATCTGCAGCGCCTGAGCGAGAAACTCGGCACCGAGCTCGGCCAGCGCTTCGTGATGGTCAACATACCCGCTGCTTCCATCGAGGCCGCCGAGAACGGCCGCATCGTCCAGCGCCACACCGCGGTCGTCGGCAAGGTCGACCGGCAGACGCCGATCCTCGACTCGCGCATCACCAACCTTAACCTCAATCCATACTGGCATGCGCCGGCGTCGATCGTCCGCAAGGACATCATCCCGCTGATGCAGAAGGACCCGACCTATCTGGAGCGGAACGCCATCCGCATCTTCGATGGCAACGGCCAGGAAATCCCGCCGCAGACCATCGACTGGAACACGGAAGAGGCGGTGAAGTACCTGTTCCGCCAGGACCCGGGCAAGATCAATGCAATGGCATCGGTGAAGATCAACTTCCCGAACCCGCATGCGGTCTACATGCACGACACACCCCAGCAGAGCCTGTTCTCGGAGCTGATGCGCTTCGAATCGTCGGGCTGCGTGCGGGTTCAGAATGTGCGCGACCTGATCGTCTGGCTCGCCCGCGACGTGCCGGGCTGGGATCGTCAGCGCATCGAACAGGTCATCGCGGCCCGCGAGCGCCAGGACATCGACCTTTTGAACCCCGTGCCGGTGCATTTCATCTACATGACCGCCTGGGCGACGGATCCGACGGTCGTGCAGTTCCGCGACGACATCTATCACCGGGACGGCAGCGAGCAGCTCGCCATGAGCGAACTGACCGCGACCGCCTACGCGCCGGACCAGCAGAATCCATATGCCCGCGGTGACGACGGCTACTGAGGCCTCGCCGGCGTTGAACGACATTCAGGCCGGGTGCAGCGATGCATCCGGCTTTTTCATGCGCGGCCTTTCGCCGTTGGTGCTGGGCCAGCGCCTGTGGTATTTGGCGCAACTATCTCGTGGCAGGACCCCGCCGGGTCGCTGCGCCGCCCGAAGGAGACCATCATGAGCCAGGCCATTCGCAACGATGCCTCACGCGAGTTCAGCGACTTCTTCACCGCTGGGTTGGCTGACCGCGATCCCGAGATCTTCGGTGCCGTGGGCAGCGAACTGTCCCGCCAGCGCCACGAGATCGAGCTCATCGCCTCGGAAAACATCGTGTCGCGCGCGGTGCTCGAGGCCCAGGGTTCGGTGCTCACCAACAAATATGCCGAGGGCTATCCGGGCCGGCGCTATTACGGCGGCTGCGAGTTCGTCGATGTCGTCGAGACGCTGGCGATCGATCGGGTCAAGGAACTGTTCGGCTGCGAATACGCCAATGTGCAGCCCAATTCCGGCAGCCAGGCGAACCAGGCGGTGCTTCTGGCCCTGTCCAAGCCGGGCGACACGCTGCTTGGCATGAGCCTGGACGCCGGCGGTCACTTGACCCATGGCGCCAAGCCCAACCTGTCGGGCCGCTGGTTCAACGCCGTGCAGTACGGTCTCGATCTGGAGACCGGCCTGATCGACTACGACCAGGTCGAGGCGCTGGCCGTCGAGCACAAGCCGGCGGTCATCGTCGCCGGTGGCTCGGCCTATTCGCGGCAGATCGACTTCGCCCGCTTCCGGGCCATCGCCGACAAGGTCGGCGCCTATCTTTGGATCGACATGGCCCATTTCGCCGGCATCGTGGCGGCCGGTCACCATCCGAGCCCGTTCCCGCACGCCCATGTTGCCACCTCGACGACCCACAAGACCCTGCGCGGCCCGCGCGGCGGCATCGTCCTGACCAATGACGAGACCATCGCCAAGAAGATCAATTCGGCGGTCTTCCCGGGTCTGCAGGGCGGCCCGCTGATGCATGTGATCGCCGGCAAGGCCGTGGCCTTCGGCGAGGCGCTGACGCCGGGGTTCCGCTCCTATATCGGCGCGGTCTGCGAGAACGCCAAGGCGCTGGCGGAGACCCTGCGCGAAGGCGGCGTGGACATCGTGTCCGGCGGCACCGACACCCATCTGATGCTCGTCGACCTGCGGCCCAAGGGCCTGACCGGCAAGGCGTCGGAACTGGCGCTCGGCCGCGCCAACATCACCTGCAACAAGAACGGCGTTCCGAACGATCCGGAAAAGCCGATGGTCACGTCCGGCATCCGCCTCGGCACCCCCGCAGCCACCAGCCGCGGCTTCGGCGTGCCGGAGTTCCAGGCGGTCGGCCGCATGATCGTCGAGGTGCTGGACGGCCTGAAGTCGGCCAATTCCGACGAGGGCAATGCCGCCGTCGAGGCAGCGGTGAAGGAAAAGGTCATCGCGCTGACCGACCGTTTCCCGATCTACGACGGTCTTTGATCCCGACCTGAGGCCGCAAGGGCCCGGTCTTTCGCCGTGCGCGCTGGCAGAAGCCACGCGCGCGGCTCTGTTTCGATGATCGAAGAGGTGCCATGCGCTGCCCCTATTGCGGCTCGCAGGACAGCCAGGTGAAGGATTCACGCCCCGCCGAGGATGGCGGCGCGATCCGGCGCCGGCGGGTCTGCCCCGATTGCAACGGTCGCTTCACGACCTTCGAGCGGATCCAGTTGCGCGAACTCCAGGTNATGGCGGCGCGATCCGGCGCCGGCGGGTCTGCCCCGATTGCAACGGTCGCTTCACGACCTTCGAGCGGATCCAGTTGCGCGAACTCCAGGTGCTGAAGAAATCCGGCCGCAAGGTGCCGTTCGACCGTGACAAGCTGGCGCGCTCCGTCGAGGTGGCGCTGCGCAAGCGGTCGGTCGACCCCGATCGTGTGGAGCGGCTGATCTCGGGCATCGTGCGCCGCCTCGAACAGTCCGGCGAACAGGAAGTGCGTTCGGAGGCACTTGGCGAAATGGTCATGGAAGCGCTCAAGGGGCTCGACGACGTCGCCTATGTGCGCTTCGCCTCGGTCTACCGCGATTTCCGCGAGGCGCGTGATTTCGAGTCGCTGATCGGCGAACTGGGCCGCGGCGACGCGCCGGCTGCTGCCACGGACGAGGCCGCGCCGGACGAGACATCGTCGTGAGCGGCCTCGAGAGGCCGATCCCGGATGCACAGGCCACCACCGACGATCGGCGGTTCATGGCCGCCGCCATCCGCTATGCCCAGCGCCATGTCGGGCGGACGGCGACCAATCCCTCGGTCGCCACCCTGATCGTGCGCAACGATGGTGCAGGACCGCGCATCGTCGGCCGCGGCGTCACGGCGGTGGGCGGCCGGCCCCATGCCGAAACCGTGGCGCTGGCCGAGGCGGGGGAACTGGCCCGCGGCGCAACCGCCTACGTCACGCTCGAACCCTGCGCCCATCACGGCCGCACCCCACCCTGCGCCGAGGCGCTGGTGGTGGCCGGGATCGCCCGGGTCGTGTCGGCGGCGGGCGATCCCGACCCGCGCGTCGACGGCCGCGGCCACGCGATCCTGCGCGCCGGCGGATTGGCGGTGACGCCGCGCGTCATGGCGGCCGAGGCCGCCGCACCGATCTCGGGCTATCTCACAAGGCATCGCGACAACCGCCCGGAAATCCTGCTGAAAATGGCTGTTTCCACCGACGGAAAGATCGGTATCCGGGGTGGCGGCCAGGTCAAGATCACCGGGCAGGTGGCCGATGCGCAGACCCATCTGGAGCGTGCCCGCCACGACATGATTCTCGTCGGTGCCGGGACGGCGCAGGAGGACGATCCGCGGCTCGATTGCCGGCTGCCGGGAATGGCCGACCGCTCGCCCAACCGGATCGTGCTCGATCCGCGACTGCGCACGCGGCCGGAGCAGACCCTTGCTCGGACCGCGGCGGACACGCCGACGCTGATCGCCACGCTCTCCAGCGCCGATCCGGCGAGCCGGGCGGAACTGGCCCGTCAGGGTGTCCAGTTCATCGCCTGCGAGGCGGATCCGGCAACCGGCCGCATTGCGCTCCCCGAGCTCCTGGAAGACCTGGCCGCGACGGGCATTTCCAGCGTCCTGGTGGAGGGCGGCGCCGAGACCGGTGCCAGCTTCCTCGACGGCGACCTGGTCGACCGGCTGATCCTGGTGCAGGGGCCGGTCGAGATCGGCGAGACCGGCGTCAGCGCGCCGATCGACGTCGCGACCGCGCGCCAGCGCTTCCGGCTGGTGCGCGAATATCGCTTCGGCGAGGACCACTGGTTCGAATTCGAGAGAAGGACTGCCTGATGTTCACCGGGATCGTCACCGATGTCGGGCGGATCGTCCGCACGGACAAGCTCGATGCAGGCCGACGCTTTCGCATCGCCACGGCCTACGATCCGGCGGGCATCGATCTGGGCGCATCGATCGCCTGTTCCGGCGTCTGCCTGACGGTGACCGCGCTGTCGCAGCCGGGCGAACGAGAGCCTTGGTTCGAGGTGGAGGCCTGGGAGGAGGCGCTGCGCCTGACCACCGCCGGCACGTGGGAGGAGGGCACCGCCATCAATCTGGAGCGGTCCCTGAAGATCGGCGACGAGATCGGCGGACATCTCGTTTCCGGCCATGTGGACGGGCTGGCCGAGATCGTCTCTATGACGGACGAGGGAGAGGCGGTTCGCTTCACGCTGCGCGCGCCCAAAGACCTCAAGCGGTTCATCGCCCGCAAGGGCTCGGTCTGCCTCGACGGGACCTCGCTGACGGTCAACGGCGTCGACGACGATCGCTTCGATGTGCTGCTGATCCGCCATTCGCTGGCCGTCACGACCTGGGGCGAGCGGAAATCCGGTGACAGGGTGAATCTCGAGGTCGACCAGATCGCGCGCTACGCCGAACGCCTGTTCGGGGACCGGTCCGCGGCCGCCTGACATCTTGGTTGGTCCGCACTACTCGTGCTTTCACGCCGGTCGAAACGGTTTTCGCCGGGTGCCGACACGCTTTCGCCGCCTCGATCCTGTTGCGTGCGGCGCGCGCGAGGGGTAACCCACGCCATCGCTTCTCCGAAGGATACCGCAATGGCTGCCAGGCTGAATCTCCTCGTCGTCGAGGCCCGCTTCTATGACCCCATCGCAGACCTTCTGCTGGAGGGCGCGAAGGCGGCATTGACGCAAGCCGGCGCCGATTTCGACGTGGTCACCGTTCCCGGCGCACTCGAAGTGCCGGCCGCGATCGGCTTCGCGCTCGGTGCCGCGGATGAGGCCGGCACCGACTATGACGGCTTTGTCGCGCTGGGCTGCGTGATTCGCGGCGAGACCTATCATTTCGAGCTGGTGTCGAATGAATCGGCGCGCGCACTGACCGATCTGTCGGTCCAGGAGTCGATCGCGCTGGGCAACGGTATCCTGACCGTCGAGAACGAGGCACAGGCGCTGGAACGGGCCGACCCCAAGCGCAAGGACAAGGGCGGCGCGGCCGCGCGCACGGCGCTGGCGATGATCGCCCTGCGCGAGCGGATGGGAGCCTGATCCATGGCGAAGTCCGAACCGCAGGGCCGTCCCGTCAAGCAGGCCAACAAGCGCGGTGCCGCGCGGCTCGCCGCGGTGCAGGCGCTCTACCAGATGGAGGTCGGCGGCACGGCCCTGATGGAGACCGTCGCCGAGTACGAGAATTTCCGGCTGGGCGGCGAGATCGACGGCGAGACCTATCGCGATGCCGATGCCGCGTGGTTCCGCGACGTGGTTTCCGGCGTCGTGCGCAGCCAGACGGAGATCGACCCGAAGATCCACGCCGCGCTACCCACCGACTGGCCGCTGTCGCGTATCGACACGACGCTGCGGGCGATCCTGCGGGCAGGCACCTACGAGTTGTCGCACCGCAAGGATGTGCCGGTCGCGGTGATCGTCTCGGAATATATCGATGTCGCCAAGGCCTTCTACACGGGTGACGAGCCGGGGCTGGTCAATGCCGTGCTCGACCGCGTGGCGCGCAGCGTGCGCGGGGAAAAGGGCGGGGACGTCGGCCCCCGCCGCGGCGAAGCCGGCGGTGAACCTTCGGCGTGAGCGCCGCGGCCGATAGGTCCCCGGCGGCGGGCGCCGTGCTCGGCGAGAAGACCGTCCGGCGCAACGCCATCATCCTGGGCGCCGCACAGGCGCTGTGCGGCGCCGCCGGCCCCGTCGCCATCTCCATCGGCGGGCTTGCCGGTTCGTGGCTGCTGCTGGCCGACAAGTCGCTCGCGACGCTGCCGGTGACCGGCTACAATCTCGGCGTGGCGATCGGCGCGCTGCCGGCAGCGGCGCTGATGCGTGCGGTCGGCCGGCGATATGGCTTCATTTCCGGCGCCCTCGTCACCTCGACCGGCGGGCTTGTCGCCGCGATGGCGTTGTTCCAGGAAAGCTTCTGGCTGTTCGCCCTGGCGCTGATGCTGGTGGGGGTTGGCGGCTCGTTCGTCCAGCAATATCGCTTCGCCGCCACCGATGGCGCGCGTCGGTCCTACCAGTCGCGGGCCATCTCGATCGTCCTTGCCGGTGGCATCTTCGCCGCGGTGATCGGCCCGCAGACGGTGCGTTATTCGGCCGATCTGTTCCTGCCGGTCGAATTTGCCGGCGCCTTCATCGGCCTCGTCTTTCTGGGTCTCGCCGGTGCCGCGGTCCTGACCTTCCTGCGCATCCCCGACAGTCCGGAGGAGGGCCATCCGGCCGATCTGCTGCCGGCGCGGCCGCTTGCGCAGGTGGCGCTGCAGCCCCGGTTCCTGGCCGGGCTGTTCTGCGGCGTCGGCAGTTATGCCATGATGAGCTTCGTGATGACCGGAGCGCCGCTGGCGATGGTCGGCTGCGGCCTGTCCAAGGACATCAGCACGCTGGGCATCCAGTGGCATGTTCTGGCCATGTTCGGCCCGAGCTTCTTCACGGGCCGGCTGATCCAGCGCTTTGGCAAGGAGCGCATCGTCGCGACGGGGCTGCTGCTGCTGGCAGCCAGCGCGGCCGTGTCCCTGTCGGGCCTTGCGGTCTGGCAGTTCTGGACCGGGCTGGTGCTTCTCGGCCTCGGCTGGAATTTCGGCTTCATCGGTTCGACCGCCATCGTCGCCGAGACCTACCGACCGTCGGAGAAGAACAAGACCCAAGGGCTGCACGACTTCATCCTGTTCTCGTCGGTTTCCCTGGCCTCGTTCCTGTCGGGGCGCACATTCGTCGCCGCCGGCTGGGAGACGATGAACATGGTCGTCTTCCCGGTGGTCTTCCTCTGCCTCGTCGTGCTCGTCCTCCAGGCGAAATTCGCGCCGCTCGATCCAGCCGCCGAGTGAGACGCTTCCGCTCTGTGCCTTGCGCGCCGCGTGATCCCGCGGGGCCGGCCATTCCGGCCATGCCTGCTTGCTGGCGTGGCTGACGATCAGGGCGCTTGACGACTTGCCGACTCCATATAACCTCGGCTCCGCTAGGCAAGGCGGGGGAGCCCCGTCTTCGGCGCAATAATCGAAGATTGCCGGACCAAACCGGCACGAATCCGAGGGGACAGCATGCCGACAACACTCATAGTGGTGGCCCTTTGCGGGCTGCTGGCTCTTGCCTATGCGGCCTGGGCTACGCGATCGGTCCTGGCGGCCGACCAGGGCAACGCCCGTATGCAGGAAATCGCCGGGGCAATCCGCGAAGGCGCCCAGGCCTATCTCGCCCGCCAATACACGACGATCGCCATCGTCGGCGTCGTCGTGGCGATCATCACCGGTCTCCTGCTGTCGGCCTACGCCGCCGCCGGCTTCGTGATCGGTGCGGTTTTATCCGGCCTGGCGGGCTTCATCGGCATGAATGTCTCGGTGCGGGCCAATGTGCGCACCGCCCAGGCCTGCTCGCGCTCGCTCAGCCTCGGGCTTGGCATCGCCTTCAAGTCCGGCGCGATCACCGGCCTTCTGGTGGCCGGACTCGCGCTCCTGGGCGTTACCCTGTATTTCCTGTTCCTGACCGTCTGGCTCGGCCTCGACGTGTCCGACCGCACGGTGATCGACTCGCTGGTGTCGCTCGGCTTCGGCGCCTCGCTGATCTCCATCTTCGCCCGTCTCGGCGGCGGCATCTTCACCAAGGGTGCCGATGTGGGCGGCGATCTCGTCGGCAAGGTTGAGGCCGGCATTCCCGAGGACGACCCGCGCAATCCGGCCACTATCGCCGACAATGTCGGCGACAATGTCGGTGACTGCGCCGGCATGGCGGCGGATCTCTTCGAGACCTATGCGGTGACCATCGTCGCGACCATGGTGCTCGGCGCGATCTTCTTTGCCGGGACCGACATCATCGAAAGCGTCATGATCTATCCGCTGGCCATCGGCGGCGCCTGCATCCTGACCTCGATCGTCGGTACCTTCTTCGTGCGCCTCGGCACCAATGGCTCGATCATGGGGGCGCTCTACAAGGGCCTGTGGGCGACGACGCTGCTGTCGATCGTCGGCATCGCCGTCGCCACCTGGGCAACCATCGGTTTCGGCGATATCGGCGAATCGACCCGCGGCGTGGTGATCAACGGTCTCAACCTGTTCGTCTGCGGCATCATCGGCCTCGTGGTGACCGGCCTGATCGTCTGGATCACCGAATACTACACGGGCGTCGGCTTCCGGCCGGTCCGCTCGATCAGCGAGGCGTCGGTCTCCGGCCACGGCACCAATGTCATCCAGGGACTCGCCATCTCCCTGGAATCGACGGCGCTGCCGACGATCGTCATCGTCGCCGGCATCATCTCGACCTTCCAGCTTGCCGGCCTCTACGGCACCGGCATCGCGGTGACGGCCATGCTGGGCATTGCCGGCATGATCGTGGCGCTCGACGCCTTCGGGCCGGTCACCGACAATGCCGGTGGCATTGCCGAGATGGCCGGCCTGCCGGCGGATGTCAGGCGGTCCACCGACGCTCTCGACGCCGTCGGCAACACCACCAAGGCGGTCACCAAGGGCTATGCGATCGGCTCGGCCGGTCTCGGCGCCCTGGTGCTGTTTGCGGCCTACAATTACGACCTGGCCTATTTCGTCGAGCAGGCGAATGCCGGCAACGGCTTCGAGTATTTTCGGGGTGTCGAACCGGACTTCGCGCTGACCAATCCCTTCGTGGTGGTCGGCCTTCTGCTGGGAGGGCTCATCCCCTTCCTGTTCGGCGGCATCGCCATGACGGCCGTCGGCCGGGCGGCGAGCTCGGTGGTGGACGAGGTGCGTCGCCAGTTCCGGGAGAAGCCGGGCATCATGGCCGGCACCGAACGGCCGGACTATGCCCGTGCCGTCGACCTGCTGACCAAGGCGGCCATCCGCGAGATGATCGTGCCGTCGCTGCTGCCGGTGCTGGCACCGATCGTGGTGTATTTCGGCGTGCTGCTGATCGCCGACAAGAGCCAGGCCTTCTCGGCGGTCGGTGCGATGCTGCTCGGCGTCATCGTCACGGGCATCTTCGTCGCCATCTCGATGACGTCCGGCGGCGGTGCCTGGGACAATGCGAAGAAGTCCTTCGAGGACGGCTTCGTGGACAGTGCCGGCGTGCGCCACGTGAAGGGGTCGGACGCGCACAAGGCTTCGGTTACCGGCGATACGGTGGGCGATCCCTACAAGGACACCGCCGGTCCGGCGGTCAATCCGGCGATCAAGATCACCAACATCGTCGCCCTGCTGCTGCTGGCGGTGCTGGCGCACAACTGATCGCCAGCCGACGACTGAATGCGAAAGGCCCCGCGGGTTGCAGAACCCGCGGGGCCTTTTTGTATCGCCGGAGCTTCGGGCAGGCGCCCTTAGAGGTTCGGGCCGGGGCTGCCGCTGCCGGTATCGGTCAGGATCTGGCCGAGGAAGGTACGGTCCTGGCCGCCCGTCGGCGTCGTGCGGGAGATGAAGTCGAAGAGCTGGCCGTCCTGCAGGCCGTAATTGGCGATGCGCTCGACCCGGCCTTCGCCGTTGAAATAGACGGCCAGGACTCTCTGGTCGACGAGCTGCGGCTTCATGAAGGCGACCGGCCGGACCCGCTTCTGGGAGATGTAGTAGAACACTTCGCTATCGAAGGTCGCGGTCGTGGAGGGCGACCCCAGCGCCAGCAGCACCTGTTCGCGGCTCGAGCCGACTGGGACCAGCTCGACGGTCTTTTCGTCGATCACATAGCCCTGGGTCAGCACCTCGCTGGTCGTGCAGTTCGACAGGGCCAGGACGCCCAGAATGGCGGCCGAGGCGAGGAGAGGGCGCTTGAGTCGGACGGAAGGCTTCACGCTGGCTTACTCCTTGAGGCCATCGCCGATACGCGGCTGGCAGGTCCGTTGCCGCCTTTCCTGGCGCCGACCGGCCGGATACCCGCGAGAGCAGGCACCTCCGGCTGGCGCGCGAGCGCGGCGGGTGGGTTTTGGTAAAGCACCTTCGGGAACGTTGCAATCGATCCGGCGGTGTGGCACCGCCCTCGCAGTGCAGCCATCGATCGGCCCAGCAATGTTTCAACGCTTCAGAGCCAACCGGCGCCACCGGGCGCGCAATCGCGAGGTCGTCGACGATCTCTATACTGCGCTGGTGAACCGCTCGCGCCAGGACGATCTCTATCTGGCCTGCGCCGTACCCGACACAGTGATGGGTCGGTTCGAGGCGCTGACGGTCCATGTCTTCCTGTTCCTGCGCCGCTGCCGCGACGAGCCCTCGCTGAAGCCGCTGGCGCAGGAGGTGGTCGACCGGTTCATCACCGATGTGGAGGATTCGATCCGCGAATTGGGGGTCGGCGATCCGTCGGTGCCCAAGCGCATGCGCAAGCTGGCCGGCATCTTCTACGAGCGCGTCGCCGCCTATGATCCGGCGCTCGACGCCGGCGACGAGGCGGCGCTGGCGGGCGCATTGAAGGGACGGGCCGTTCCCGCGGACGCGCCGCAGGATGCAACGGCGCGCCTTGCGTCCTACATGGTGGCCGAACACACGCGATTTGAGGCGATTGCGGCGGAGACGATCCTGGCCGGCACGCTTCAGCCGAGGACCCTGCCATGAAAGATCCCCAGACCGGACCGGACCCCATCCGCCTGCATATCGCCGCCGAGAGGCTGCCGCGCGACGGCCTCGAGATCCGCTACGAGGCGAACGCGGCCGAGCGGGCTGCGCTGGCGCGGCATCTGGAGATCGTCGAGGTGAGCGAGCTCAGGGCGGACCTGACGGCATCGCGCTGGCGCGGCGAGGGCGTCAGGGTCAAGGGCCGGCTCCGGGCCGTCGTCGTGCAGGAGAGCGTGGTGACGCTCGACCCGCTGCGCCAGAGCATCGACGAGCCGTTCGAGACCAGTTTCGTTCCCGAGGGCTCGCGCCTGGCGCCCGTGCTCCAGACCGGCGAGAACGAGATCCATGTCGACCCCGAGGGCGAGGATCCGCCCGAGACCTTCCGCGGGCCGCAGATCGATGTCGGGCCGTTCCTGGTGGAAGCGCTCTCGCTGGCGCTCGACCCCTATCCACGCGAATCCGGCGCGAGCTTCGAAGCCATCGACACCGATCCCGATCCCAAGGCCGGCGTGCGGTCGGCCTTCGACGTGCTTACCAATCTGGTGCCGGCGAACAGGAAGGACGGCGAGGGGACATGACAGTTTCAATTCGGCGGTTGCTGTTCACGCGTAAACCGATATCTTCGCGCCGCGCCGCCAGGATGCCGCGCGCAAAGGCGAGAGACCATTGATTTCAAACACTGGTATCACGATTTCGGTCGACGCCATGGGCGGCGACCACGGCCCCTCCGTGGTCGTTCCCGGCGCCGCCATCGCGCTCGAACGCCATCCCGGCACACGGTTCGTCCTGTTCGGGCAGAGCGACGCCGTGCTGCCGGTGCTCGATCAGTATCCGGAGCTGAAGGCGGCCTCGACCTTCCATCATTGCGACATCGCCATCCGCATGGACGACAAGCCGTCCCAGGCGCTGCGCCAGGGGCGGTACAAATCGTCCATGTGGCGCGCCATCGAGGCGGTGAAGACGCATGAGGCGGACGTCGCGGTCTCGGCCGGCAACACCGGCGCGCTGATGGCGATGGCGAAGTTCTGCCTGCGCACCATGGCCAATATCGAGCGCCCGGCGATCGCGGCGATCTGGCCGACCCTGCGCGGCGAGAGCATCGTCCTCGACGTGGGCGCCACCATCGGCGCCGACGCCCAGCAGCTCATCGACTTCTCGATGATGGGCGGCGCCATGGCCCGCGCCCTGTTCGGCGTGGAGCGGCCGACGGTCGGGCTCCTCAATATCGGCGTCGAGGAAGTGAAGGGGCAGGACGAGATCCGCGAGGCGGGCCGCCTGCTCAAGGAAACGCCGATCCCGGGGATCGAGTATCGCGGCTTCGTCGAGGGCGACGATCTGGGCCAAGGCACCGTCGACGTGGTGGTGACCGAGGGCTTCACGGGCAACATCGCCCTGAAGACCGCCGAGGGCACCGCCCGGCAGATCGCGGCCTATCTGAAGGCGGCGATGAGCCGGACCTGGATGGCCCGTGCCGGCTACGTCTTGGCGCGCAGCGCCTTCGAGCGTCTGCGCGACAAGATGGATCCGCGCAAGGTCAATGGCGGCGTCTTCCTCGGCCTCAACGGCATCGTCATCAAGAGCCATGGCGGGACCGACGCCGAGGGCATCGCCGCGGCGATCGACCTGGCGCATGCGATGGCCCGCCACGGCCTGCGCGAGAAGATCGAAGCCGATCTCGAAAACTTCCATCTGCGTGTGTCTGAAGACGTGCCGGCAATTCCCGAGAGCAGCAGCCCATGACGACATCCATCCGATCCGTGATTCGCGGAACCGGTTCGGTCCTGCCGGAGCGGGTGATGCGCAATCAGGATTTCGCCGGCATCGTCGAGACGTCGGACGAGTGGATCCGCCAGCGCACCGGCATCGAGGCGCGGCATGTTGCGGGCGAGAACGAGACCACGGTGTCGCTCGCCGAGGGCGCTGCCCGCAAGGCGCTGGACGCGGCCGGGCTGACCCCGGCGGATGTCGACGTGATCATCCTGGCGACGGCGACGCCGAACAACACCTTTCCCGCCTCCGCCGTCCAGGTGCAGCACAAGCTCGGCATCACCCACGGCTTTGCCTTCGACATTCATGCGGTGTGCAGCGGCTTCGTCTATGCGCTGACCACGGCCGACCTCTATCTGAAGGGCGGCGTTGCCAAACGGGCGCTGGTGATCGGCGCCGAAACCTTCTCGCGCATCCTCGACTGGGACGACCGCTCCACCTGCGTGCTGTTCGGCGACGGGGCCGGAGCCGTGGTCCTGGAAGCAGTGACCAGCGAGACGGACGATGCGATCTCGGCCCAGGGGATCATCACCTCCCGGCTGCGTTCGGACGGCTCGCACCAGAGCAAGCTCTATGTGGACGGCGGGCCCTCGACGACCGGCACGGTCGGCAAGCTGCGCATGGAGGGCCGCGAGGTCTTCAAGCATGCCGTCGGCATGATCACCGACGTCATCGAGGATTCCTTTGCCGCCGCCGGCATCGGACCCGACGACGTCGACTGGTTCGTGCCGCATCAGGCCAATCGCCGGATCATCGACGCCTCGGCGCGCAAGCTCGGCATCGCGCCGGAGAAAGTGGTGATCACCGTCGACCGGCACGGCAACACGTCTGCCGCGTCGATCCCGCTGGCGCTCGACGCGGCCGTGCGCGACGGCCGGATCAAGCGCGGGGACCTCGTGCTTCTGGAGGCGATGGGCGGCGGGTTTACCTGGGGGGCGGTTCTGGTCCGTTGGTAGACATCGATCCTTGATTCACAGACCGATTTCGTTAATGTTCGCAACGAAGAAGGCGCTGCCCGCACGTTTCGCCCTGCGGTCTTCCGGCAAAGTTAGGGGACATTGATGGGAGACAGAACCCTCACCAGAGCGGATCTTTCGGAAGCCGTCTTCCGCAAGATCGGGTTATCGCGGACCGAGTCGGCGCAATTGGTGGAGATGGTTCTCGACGAGATGTGCTCGACGATCGCCAGCGGGGAATCGGTCAAGATCTCGTCCTTCGGATCGTTCCTCGTGCGCGAGAAGAACGAGCGGATCGGGCGCAATCCCAAGACCGGCGAGGAAGTGCCGATCCTGCCGCGCCGCGTCGCCGTGTTCAAGCCGTCCAACGTCCTCAAGGACCGGATCGTCGAGGCGCATGTCGGGCGCCAGGCCGGTTCCACCGCGAGCGATACCGAGCTCGACGCCGACAAGGAGCCTGCGGGCATGCTGAGCGCGGCCGCCGAATAGCCCGACTGGCCGGACGGTTTTCACCATGAGCGACAAGAGCGCCGACGCCTTCCGGACCATCAGCGAGGTTGCCGAAGACCTCGACCTGCCGCAGCATGTCCTGCGCTTCTGGGAAACGCGGTTCCAGCAGATCAAGCCGTTGAAGCGGGGCGGCGGGCGTCGGTACTACCGGCCCGACGACGTCGAGCTTCTGCGCGGCATCCGCTACCTGTTGTACGTGAAGGGCTTCACGATCAAGGGCGTGCAGCGCATCCTGAAGGAGAACGGGCCGCGCTTCGTCGTGGCCGTCGGCACGGGCGACATGGCGGCGCTGGCGCAGATCCAGGCCGGCCGCACCAATCTGCCGGCCGCTGCGCCTGAAGACCAGCCAAAACTGCACGATCTCGACCTGATCGCCACGGACCCGCTGCCCGAGCCGAAACCGGCAGTGGTCGAGCCGGTGCCGTCCGCCGAGCCGGAAACGCGCGAGACCGACGAGCCGGCCAAACCACGCGGCGGCTTCCTGAGGCGCTATCGCGAGCCGGCGCAAGAGGCAGGGGCGCTGCCGGCCGAGAGCATTGCCGCCCTCGACGACGTGATTCTCGAACTTCTCGAATGCAAGCGCCTGCTGGATCAGGTGCGCTGACACCCGGATGGCAGGCCTCCCGGCGCGCCGCCGACGGGGAGGCGCTCGGCGTCTTATTCGGTGGCTGGAACCACGGCAAATGGATCGCGTACCGCCGCCGATTTTCTGTTGCACCGAAGGCGTCCGGCCTCTAGGAGTGGCGGTGTCGGAGCGTAGCGCAGCCTGGTAGCGCACTTGGATGGGGTCCAAGGGGTCGGAGGTTCGAATCCTCTCGCTCCGACCATTTTCTGAAAAATGACAGCCTTTCGGTGACGGACCTGCGAC
Organism: Aurantimonas sp. A2-1-M11; assembly: GCF_036549475.1. NCBI lineage: Bacteria > Pseudomonadati > Pseudomonadota > Alphaproteobacteria > Hyphomicrobiales > Aurantimonadaceae > Aurantimonas > Aurantimonas sp. A2-1-M11. The sequence goes on from NZ_JAZHLI010000002.1 coordinate 170,588, forward strand.
CAGGGCCGTGCCTGCCGCTGTCCGATCGCCCTGGATTCGATCGGCTTGCAATCGGCTGCGGGAATCCCGGCGTCAGAAATGTACGCCAATCCGGAACGGGCCGTGACGGGTGGAGGCCGCGACGAGATAGGCGGTCGACCATCCGATCAGGATGAACCCGCCGATCCCCTCCAGCGCGCCCAGCAACCGCCATTCCTGCTGCAGCACTACGTCGCCATAGCCGACGGTCGAAAAGGTCGACGTCGAGAAATACAGCGCCTCCTCGAAACTCTGATGGGCTCCCAGCAGGAGATAGGCGAAGGCCCACAGCCAGATCTCGATCGTGTGCAGCGCGAACAGGCCGAGGACGGTTCCGAGCATCGAGAAGGACCGTGCGAGCGCGTGCCGGCCCAGCTTCAGCCCGCGGATCACCGCGGCCATCGCGCGGGACAGCGCGACGAGACCGAGCGTGTGGACCAGCACGGTCAGTGCGATGACGAGGGTGCCGATGGTGAGGTTCAGCAGCAAGAAAGCCTCCATTTCTTCGTTTCGGCCCGGGAGCGGGACCCAGTCCGAGCCGACCGAGCCTTCGAGCAGCAGCATTCCCCGGCCTTGCCGGGACCTGCAAGCTCCATCCCGCAGCCAGGAGACAGGCGCCCTCATGCCCAAGCATGAATGATCGCGCAGAGGGCTTGCGCCAGATCAATCCCGTCCGGCCGATCGTCCCGCATGGTGAGGCGACCGGCGATGCATCGTGAAACTCGGAGCCGGCGAGGAAGGAGGCTCCCATGGCCACAACCGATCTGAAGACGTTCCTGGCCCGGTGCGAGGCCGCTGCAGGGCCGGACGCCACTCTGGAGGCGGAGTTCCGCACGGCCCTGCAGGAGCACGTCCCGGCGGTGGAGAACGCCGCGGATGCGGACCGGGCGCTGGGTTCGGCGGACGGGGCACTCGCGATGACGGCGAAGGCGCTGCCGAACTGGGACATCGTCCTGCGGGGCGGCACCGGGCCGGGCGCACAATGGCACTGCATGCTGCGCGAAGGCGAAGGCCACCACGACGACCAGACCGTGGCGGCGGGGCGCGGCAGCACCCCGGCGATGGCCATCTCGACGGCGACGCTGAAGGTGCTCTCCGGCTTCGAATCCGGATATCGCTGAACAGATCCCGCTTCGAACTGCGAGGCTGCACGACCCCCCCGATCATCCTCCGGCCAAACTGCGGAACGGCCGGTCGGGCACGAACGCGCAAGGCCGGCGACGCTGCCGGGAATTGAAGGAGACGGGCTCATGGCCGACAAGGAAATCCTCTGGTTCGAAGTGATCGGCCGCGGCGACGTGGCGCGGGTCGGCGGCAAGAATGCCTCGCTCGGCGAAATGGTGGCGACGCTGGCCCCGGCCGGCGTTTCGGTCCCACCGGGATTTGCCACCACTGCCGACGCCTACTGGCGCTTTGTAGCGGCCAACGGCCTCGACGCGGTGGTGCGCCGGACGCTGGACGAGCGCGCGGCCGGCAAGATCACCCTGGCCGAAGCCGGCAGCACGATCCGCGCTGCCTTCGTGCGTGGGGACTGGCCGGCCGACACCGCGGCCGCGATCGGCAGTGCCTATCGGGAGTTGTCGCGCCGCTCGTCGATCGACGCCGTCGACGTGGCGGTGCGCTCGAGCGCAACGGCGGAAGACCTGCCGGATGCCAGCTTCGCCGGGCAGCAGGAGACCTTCCTGAACGTGTCCGGTCCGTCGGCCGTGCTGGACGCCTGTCGCCGCTGCTATGCCTCGCTGTTCACCGACCGGGCGATTTCCTACCGCGAGGCCAAGGGGTTCGACCATTTCAAGGTGGCGCTGTCCGTCGGCGTCCAGCGGATGGTGCGGTCCGATCTGTGCGGGTCCGGCGTGATGTTCTCGCTCGACACCGACACGGGCTTTGACAGCGTCATCCTGATCAATGCCGCCTGGGGACTCGGCGAGAACGTCGTCCAGGGCGCGGTCGATCCGGACGAGTATCAGGTCTTCAAGCCCTTCCTCGACGACACGGCGTTGACGCCGATCATCCACCGGGCGCTGGGTGCCAAGGAAAAGAAGATGGTCTATGCCGAAGGCGGCGACCGCCCGGTGAAGAATGTCCCGACGTCGCTCGCCGAGCGCCGGCAATTCGTGCTCGACGATGCCGACATCCTGGCCTTGGCCCGCTGGGCGGTGATCATCGAGACCCATTACGGCTGCCCGATGGACATGGAGTGGGCCAAGGACGGCCGAGACGGATCGTTGTTCATCGTCCAGGCCCGGCCCGAGACAGTGCAGTCCCGACGCGAAACCGGCGCGGTGAAGCGCTATCGTGTCGGCCGCCACGGCCGCGAACTCTGCGCGGGCCTGTCGATCGGCGAGGCCGCCATTTCCGGCCCGGTCTGCCTGATCCGCAATGCCAGCGAGATCGCGGGCTTCGTCGACGGCTCGGTGCTGGTCACGGAGATCACCGACCCCGACTGGGTGCCGATCATGAAGCGCGCCGCGGCGATCGTCACCGACCATGGCGGGCGCACCTCGCATGCGGCCATCGTCAGCCGCGAGCTCGGCCTGCCGGCGGTTGTCGGGACGGGCAACGCCACCGAAATCCTGCACGACGAGCAGCAGGTGACGGTCTCCTGCGCCGAGGGCGCGACCGGTTTCGTCTACGAGGGCAAGGCCGAGGTGACGGTCGACGCGCTCGATCTCGGCGACGTCCCGCCGTCGCGCACCCACATCATGCTGAACCTCGCCAATCCCGCCGCGGCGATGCGCTGGTGGCGGCTGCCGGCCGACGGCGTGGGGCTGGCGCGGATGGAGTTCGTCATCAACAATGCCATCAAGATCCATCCGATGGCCCTGGTGCATCCCGAGCGGGTCGACGACGCGGCCGCGCAACAGGAGATCGCCGAGATCACCCGCGCCTACGACGACAAGCCGGCCTTCTTCGTCGACCGGCTGGCCGAGGGTCTGGCCCGCATCGCAGCGACCGTGCACCCGAAGCCGTGCATCGTGCGGATGAGCGACTTCAAGACCAATGAATACGCCCATCTTCTCGGCGGCTCAGCCTTCGAGCCCAAGGAAGAGAACCCGATGCTGGGGTTCCGCGGGGCGTCGCGCTACCACTCGCCCCAGTATCGCGAGGGCTTTGCACTGGAATGCCGGGCGATCCGCAAGTTGCGCGAGGAGATGGGCTTCGCCAATGTCATCGTCATGATCCCGTTCTGTCGAACCCTCGAGGAAGCCGATCGCGTTCTTGAGGTGATGGGCGAGAACGGACTCGTTCGCGGCGAGAACGGCCTGCAGGTGTACGTCATGTGCGAAATTCCCGCGAACGTCATCCTGGCGGCCGAGTTCGCCAAACGGTTCGACGGATTTTCGATCGGCTCCAACGACCTGACCCAGCTGACGCTCGGCATCGACCGGGATTCGGACCTCCTGGCAGCATCCTTCGACGAGGAGAACGAGGCGGTGAAATGGATGATCCGCCGGGTGATCAGCGAAGCACACCGGGCCGGTGCCAAGGTCGGGCTTTGCGGCCAGGCGCCCAGCGACAATCCCGCCTTCGCCGCCTTCCTCGTCGAATGCGGCATCGATTCGATCTCTGTCAGTCCGGACAGCTTCGTTGCCGTGAAGCAGCATGTCGCGCGCGCCGAGGCCGGGACGGATACGGCGTCGCATCCTGCAGAACCCGCACTGACATGATCGGGCGGAGAGCTGGCGGGCCTCGGCCATGACCGAAACCTTCGTCGTCTGCGCCAAGTGCGGCGGCGTCAACCGCGTGGCGCCGGAACGGCCAGCCCTGGCCGCCAAATGCGGGCAGTGCGGAACGAAGCTGTTTGCCGGTCATCCCGAGGATATTGGCGCTGCGCTCTTCGATCGTCAGCTCGCGCGCAGCAGCATTCCGGTTCTCGTCGATGTCTGGGCGCCTTGGTGCGGGCCATGCCTATCCATGGCGCCGGCCTACGAGGCCGCCGCCGGGGAACTGGAGCCGCGGGTCCGGCTGATCAAGCTGAATTCCGAGGCCGAGCCGGCGGTCGCCTCCCGCCTCGCAATCCGCGGCATCCCGACGATGATCCTGTTCTGGAAGAGCCGGGAGGTGGCGCGAATCTCCGGCGCGATGACGCGGACGCAGATCGTCCTCTGGGTCAAGGATCAGTTGTCGACGATCGGCGCCTGAGCTCTGCGCGATGGCGCGCGCCGCGCGCGCGTTGCGGTGACGGCTCGCGGGAGAGATGATCGCAACACGGCGTTGCAGGAGACATGGCGTGGATGGGGACAGGCGCATGAAGGATCCGTACGAGACCCTTGGCGTGGCGCGGACCGCCTCAGGCAAGGAGATCAAGGACGCGTTCAAGAAGCTGGCGCGCCGGTACCACCCCGACCTGCATCCCGGCGACAGCAAGGCGCAGGCGACATTCCAGGACATCTCCGCGGCCAACGACATCCTCAAGGACAAGGAGAAGCGCCGCCGGTTCGACGCCGGCGAGATCGACGCCACCGGAGCCGAGCGGCCGCAGGAACGCTTCTATCGCGACTTCGCCGACGGGCCGTCATATGCCTCGCATGCGTCCCAGGACGGATTTGCCGACAGGGAGGATCTCGACGACTTCCTGCAGCAGGCGTTCGGCGGCGCCGGCCGGCGATCGCGGCGCAGCTACCGGGCGAAAGGCCAGGACCTCAGCTACGCCATGCCCGTCACCTTCCTGGAAGCGGCAAACGGCGCGACCCGCACCGTCACGCTGCCGGAGGGCAAGACCTTGCGCGTGACGATCCCCGAAGGAGCGCAGGATCGGCATATGCTGCGGTTGAAGGGGCAGGGCATGCCGGGCTTCGACGGTGGCCCGCCGGGCGATGCCTATGTCGAACTGCACGTGGCCCCGCATCCCTTTTTCCGGGCCAGGGATGGCAACATTCACGTCCATGTGCCCGTCACGCTCAAGGAAGCGGTGCTGGGTGCCAGGATCGAGGTGCCGACCATCTCCGGCCCCGTCAGGCTGACAATTCCCAAGGGGGCGACGACGGGCACGACGCTGCGGCTGCGCGACAAGGGCATCCGTGACCAGAAGACCGGCCAACGCGGCCACCAGCTGGTCACGCTGAATATCGCTCTGCCGACCGGTGACGAGCCCGAACTCGCCGCATTCCTGGAGACGTGGCAGCCGAAAACGTCGCAGGATCCGCGCAGGGAGATGCTGTCATGATGGATGTCGATGCACTGGTCGCTGCGATCACGACACTTCAGCGGCACGATCTGGACGCGTGGATACGGGACGAACTCGTCGCGCCGCGGACGCAGGAAGGCAGGCCGCACTTTTCGGAGATGGAATGCGCGCGGGTCCGGCTGATCTGCACGCTCCATTATGACCTGGAAATGGAGGCAGAGGCCCTGCCGGTCGTCCTGTCGCTGGTCGACCAGCTCTACGACACGCGCCAGCAGTTGCTGTCGCTGGCCGCCGCCGTGTCGGCGCAGGACGAGCCCGTCCGGGCCGCCATCATGGCGTCGCTGACGTCGTCGGGCGGGGTTTCGGAAACGGACGAGGATTGATCTCCCGCGAGACGGCCAGGGTCGCTGCCGCCCGATCCCTGGGAAGGCGCGGCGGCGATCGTCATTTGTCCGCGGCGCGGTTGATCTGCCTCAAGGAGACCGGCCGGCGGCCGGCGCAGGATCACACCATGTCCTCTCCCAACGCGGGTCTTGCGCCATGAGCCACACCACGATCAGCAGCTTCACCCGGAGCGCCGAGCAGGCGCAGCACTGGGTCAACGAACTCCGCGACGATCTCGGCTGGACGGGCGAAAAGGATGCCTATCGGCTGCTCCGGGCGGTGCTGCACGCCCTGCGCGACTGGCTGTCCCTCGAAGAAGTGGCGGATCTGTCCGCCCAGCTGCCGATGATGATCCGCGGCGTGTTCTTCGAGAACTGGCAGCCGTCCCTCATCTGGCAGGTCACCGATCGGTCGAAGGACGACTTCACGCTGCGCGTCCAGAAGGAGTTTGGCAGCGAGGCGATGGACGACCCGGACAAGGCCGTCGCCGCGGTCTTCCGGCTGATCGACAAGCACATCTCGCCCGGCGAGGCGCGACAGGTGCGCGGTCAGCTGCGCAAGTCGCTGCAGGGGCTGTGGCCCTCGCACTGAGCGGTCGCCGCAGAACGGCGGCGTCGCCCGTATCGCGCTTCGGCTAGCCGAACAGCTTGTGGAACGCCCGGGCCAGCTTGCGCGGGCGAAGCGGGTCGGCGAGGTCGGACTCGGCCATCATCTCCTCGTCCGGCGTCAGTTCGCGCATCGGCAGCGGCAACAGCCGGCGGCCGTACTGCTTCTGCGCGGAGGCGTCGACAAGGGCGATCATCGAGCCGCCGTCGGCGAGTGCATCGCGAACTTCGTCCTCCGACAGGCCCAGATGCTCGGCCAGGAGATCGTCGCGGATATGGGCGATCCGGGCTTCGGCCTGCGGGTCGCCATCGGCGTCGACGACGACGTCGCACTCGCTGTCGAAGCCCATCGAGCGGTTGTTGAGATTGGCCGAACCGATCTTCAGGAGCTGCTCGTCGGCGATCATGATTTTGGCGTGGACGTAGATCGGCGTTCCGGCCTCATTGACGGGATACACGAGGCGGAACCGGTCATTGTGGTCTGCCTCACGAGCAACCCCCATCATGCGGATGCGCGAGGAATCCATGAACTGGGCTTCCAGCCAGCCGTCGGCGGTGTCCGGGTTGATCACGACGATCTCCGGCCCGTCGGGCTCGGCAAGGCGTTCGGCGATCGCGTCGGCAATCCGGCGCGAGGCGAAATACTGGCTCTCGATGTAGAGCCGGCGCCGGGCCTTGGCGATCATGGCCAGCGTCGCCCGTTCGATCTCGTTCGCCTGCGGGCGTTCGAGATGCTCGGGCAGGGTGCGGCAGATCGAAACGTCGATCGTCTCGAAATCGGCCGTCACATCGCTGGGCCAGATGTCGAAGTCGCCGGCGAACGGGCCGAGCATCTCGCCGGTCGCATGGGCCCAGCGGCTGCGGGCGAGATCGGAGAGCGCCTTGGCGGCCGGTCCGGTCATGCAGGTCGTCGCGTCGTGCCACGGTCCGAGCGGGGTCTTGCGCGGCGAAACTCGGGCCGGATCGTTCTCGGCGTGCTCACGGGTGTCCCAGCGACCGGTCGTCATGTCGATGCCGCCGCAGAAGGCGATTGCCTCGTCGATGACGAGGAGCTTCATGTGGTGGGTCGACAGGGGCGGATGCACGCCGTCGAGCCGCATTTCCACCGGGCCCGAGAGCTTCCAGCGCAACATGGTCAGGGGAGTCTCGCCGCGCCCGATCGAGTAGACAGCGCCGGCATCCCATTTCAGGATGCGGATATCGAGCGCCGGGCGGCGCTTGCCCAGCCAGGTGAGAAATGGGCCCACCGCATTCGGGCCGGCCAGCGTCTTGCCCTTTGGCTCCAGTTCGATGCGGGCATCGAAGTCCCAGCCGATCAGCAGGATCGAATGCCGTGCCTGCAGCATGGCGTCCTTCGCCGCCTTGAAGAAGTCGGCGGCGTCGATGATGACGGCCATCCTGTCGGCGCGTTCGCGGCGCCAGAACCAGTCGTCGGTCTGCCTGTCGATCACAAGCGGGTTCATGCAGTCTTCCATCGCCGTTCTGTTGACGCGAACGAAGCTAGCAACGCGGCGGCGCGCGGGAAGGCCAGCGTGGGACGATCTTGCGCCGGACGCCCCGACACTCCTGTCAACAGGCGCATGTCAGGCCTTCGCTCCGGCCCGCGCCAGGTCCTGCCTGGCGATCCGGCACGCGACGGAATAGGCCGGATTGAAGACATTGGCGACGTCGTAACGGACCGTCTGGCCGAGGAAGTGACTGGCGGCCACCGCGTCCATGCCATAGTCGCGAGAGAGCCAGTCCAGCATCTCGGTGGTGGCGTGCTGCAGCGCCTGGTCGAGGGGGCGGGCATTGCCGACGGTGAAGATGCATTCGTCGTCTTCTCCGCGCGGCCAGCCGATCGTGCGGCCCTTGTCCAGGGCGACGCGGAACGCGACCTCGAAGGATGTCTCGATGCCGGTACCGACGATCTCGCCGTCGCCCTGGCTGGCATGGCAGTCGCCGAGAAAGAACAGGGCGCCGGGCCGGAAGACGGGAAAGGACATGGTCGTGCCGGCCCGGATGCCGCGGTAGTCCATGTTGCCGCCATGGGGGCCGCTGGTGGCGGTGGAGATGGCCTGCCCGAGCGCGGGGGCGACACCGCAGCAGCCGATCATCGGCGCCAGCGGCAGCACCCAGTCGCGCAGCCGCTCCGACGGCTTCTCCAGGCGGACGGTGCCGGCCTCGCGGTCGATGATCCATTCCACCCGCTCGCGCTCGGGCATCTGCGCGACGCGCTCCGGATCCAGGACGTTCGGCGCCAGCACCGAGAAGGTCCAGCCGCGGTCGCGACTAGGCGTCATCCGTTCGATGGTCACGCGCAGCGTATCGCCCGGCTCGGCCCCTTCGACGAAGAACGGCCCGGTCATCGGGTTCGGCCGCGTGGCCAGGGCGGCGCCGGTGGCATCGACGCCCCGGGCGTCGAGCGTGTCGGTGATGACCGTATCGCCCGGCGCGATGGCCAGCGCCGGCTCCGCCGGGCCCAGCGTGTTGTAAAAGCGCGTCGGCTGGAAACGATGTTCGGCCAAGGGGAACTCCATTCATGCGTCGTCGTCCCGACGTATAGCCGCGGCCAAGGGGGCCGGCCAATGGCAGGGCCGACAAAACTGTGGCCATTGCCGAACGCCCCGCCTTTCGCACCCATCGACGACCCGACCACACCTGTTTCTTCGGGAGTTCCGCGATTTGCGCGAGGTCAAGGCGTCGTCCCGGCGGTGGGCTAGCTTTGCGTTAGTGACGGCCGTATCGCGGCCCAGCCAAGGGGAGCTCTCGATGTACAGGACGGTACTGGTCTGCCTCGACAGCAGGGAGCGCGCCGGCGCCATCCTGCGGACGGCCCTGGCGATCGCGGAGGCGCAAGGGGCGCATCTGATCGGGCTGCATGTCGTCCAGGACGTGGTGGTGAACATCCCGACCGAGGTTTCGCTTGAATATATCGACCAGGCCCGCGAGGCCGCGCGTCAGGATGCGGACGCCATTGCGACGGAGTTCGCGCGGGCCGTCGCGGGCGCAAGCATCGCGACCGAATGGCGGCGGGAAGAGCCCGTGGTCGGCGCGGCCGACGATGTCTGGACCCGGCAGGCGCTCGTGGCCGATCTCGTGGTCGTCGGGCAGTCCGCGAGCGGCGCCGACGTGCCGCTGACGGATACGCTGATCGAGACCGGACGGCCGGTCCTGTTCGTGCCCTATGCCGGGGAATATGCCCATGTGGGTCGCCAGCCGCTCATCGCCTGGAACGGAACCCGCGAATCCGCTCGGGCGGTGTTCGATGCGCTACCGCTTCTGAAAGAAGCGTCGACGGTGCGCGTCCTTTGCGTCGATCCCGACAAGGCGGGCGCCAAGGCCGGTCTGGCACCCGCAGACGACATGGCGCTCGCGCTGGCCCGGCATGGGATCAAGGCGGAAGCTGCGCGCTCGCACAGCGGCCAGGTGTCCGTTGGCGACGAGATCCTCTCCCAGCTTGCAGATCACGGGCACGATCTGCTGGTGATGGGCTGCTACGGTCATTCGCGGCTGCGGGAAATGCTGTTTGGCGGCGTAACCCGGCACATCCTCCAGCACATGACCGCTCCGGTGGTGATGTCGCGATAGCGGCGCGGCACAGTCGGGCGGCGCAACGCCGCATCCGCCAACCGGGTCCTCGCTGACGCGGCATGACCGCCACGCTTCGCCGCTGCGCTAACCCACTTCCTTTCTGCCGGGCAGACCGTCCGCCGATCCTGAATCCGAGCCCAGCGATGACCGCCATCGATCCATCGCCGCCCACCGCCATCGGCCCGTTGCCGCAGCCGGGCAGCCGCCCGGAAGGGGGATGGCATACAGCGGACCGCGATGCTGTCCTGTCGACCCTCGCGAGCTCTTCCAAGGGGCTGGACGACGACGAGGCGGCGCGGCGGCTGGATCTGTTCGGGGCGAACACGCTGCCGGAGCCGCCGACGCGGTCCCTTCTGGCGATCATCCTCGCCCAGTTGAAAAGTCCGCTGATCTATCTGTTGCTGGTGGCGGCCGCGGTGTCGCTGATCCTGGCGGAGATTGATCAGGCCGTCTTCATCGCCATCGTGCTGGCGATCAACACCGGCATCGGTGCGGCGCAGGAATCGCGGGCGGAATCGAATACGGCGGCGTTGCGGACCGCCATCACGACGGTCTGCCGGGTATGGCGGCAGGGAGCGGTGCGGCGGGTCGACAGCAAGGCGCTGGTGCCGGGCGATGTCGTCATTCTGGAGAGCGGCGACCGGGTCCCGGCCGACCTGCGCATCCTGTCCGCATCCGAACTCCAGGCCAATGAATCCTCGCTGACCGGGGAATCGCTGCCGGTCGACAAGATGACCGGCGGCGCGCTTCCGTCGGACACGCCGCTTGCCGAGCGGGCGACCATGCTGTTTGCCGGCTCGACATTGCAGCGGGGTCGCTGCGAAGCTGTTGTCGTGGCGACCGGCCAGGCGACGGAGCTCGGGCAGATCGCCGGGGCGCTGCAGGTGGCAGCGGCGCCGCCGCCGCTGACCGTCAAGCTCGACCGCTTCACCCGCATGCTGGGCATCCTTGCGCTCGCCCTCGTGGCGGTCGTGGTCATTCAACAGTTCAGTGTCGGCGCCTCGCTGCACGAGACCTTCTTCGTGGCGGTCGCCCTGGCCGTTTCGGTCATTCCCGAGGGGCTGCCGGTGGCCGTCACGGTCGCGCTGTCGGTGGCTACCCGCCGGATGGCGCGGCGCAACGTGATCGTGCGGAACCTGCCGGCGGTGGAAGGGCTGGGGGCCTGCACGGTGGTCGCGACCGACAAGACCGGCACGCTGACCCGCAACCAGCTCACGGCCAAGCGGCTGTGGCTGCCGGAGCACGGGTTCGTCGAGATGGAAGGTGCCGGCTTCGATCTGGGCGGCCGGCTTCTCCAGGATGGAGAACCGCTCGGCGCGGCGGCGCAGGATGCGGCCCGGGACCTCGGGCGTTCGGCCACGCTCGGCAACGATGCGGCCTTCGATCCTCATGGCGGCGAGGCCGGACGCAGCGGCGACACCGTCGATCTCGCCTTCCTGGTCCTGGCGATGAAGGCCGGCCTGGATCTCCCGGCGGTGCGTAACGAAGCCCGGCGGATCGGCGAGCGCCCGTTCTCGGCCGAACGCAAATATGCCGCGACCCTCAACCGGCATGGCAGTGCCGTCCGGCTGCACGTCAAGGGCGCGGCGGAAGTGCTGGTGCCGCTTTGTCACAATGTCGATGCGGCCGCGGTGCTGGCTGTGGCCGAGGACATGGCCAGTCACGGCTACCGCGTCCTGGCGGTCGCCACGCGGGACGTCGAACCGCCAGACGCCGCAGATCACCCGCCGAGCATCGACAAGGAGTTGGACCGGCTTACCCTTCTCGGGCTCGTCGGTTTCATCGATCCGCTGCGGCCGGAAGCCAGGCTGGCTGTCGCCGACTGCCGCCGGGCCGGCGTGGCGGTGAAGATGATCACCGGCGACCACGCCGCCACGGCGTTGTCGATCGCGCGCGACCTCGACATCGCGACCCGGCCGCAGGACGTGATGACCGGGCGCGAGATGGAGGACCCGACGGCGGGGACCGACGCGCGGATTGCCGCGACCTCTGTCTTCGCCCGGGTCGAGCCGGCTCACAAGGTGCGGATCGTCGAGGCGCTGCAGCGCTCGGGTCATGTCGTCGCGATGACCGGCGACGGCGTCAACGATGCGCCGGCGCTGCACGGCGCGGATCTCGGCGTCGCCATGGGGCGCGATGGCACGGATGCGGCGCGCGATGCGGCAGATCTCGTCCTGACCGACGACAATTTTGCATCCATCACCGCAGGCATCCACGAGGGACGCGCCGCCTACGCCAATATCCGCAAGGTGATCAATCTGGCCATCAGCACCGGCGCCGCCGAGGCAGTCTTCTTCCTGATGGCGCTGTTCACCGGTTTCCCGGTGCCGCTGACGGCGGTGCAGCTCCTGTGGCTGAACCTCGTCACCAATGGCGGGCAGCATGTCGCCCTGGCGCTGGAGAAGCCCGAGCCGGGGTTGCTGTCACGTCCGCCGCGCAAGACGGACGAGGCGATCTTCGATGGTCTGATGATCCGCCAAACGGTGTTGTCGGGCGCCGTGATCGGCATCGTCGGCTATCTCGTCTTCGCCTGGGCGATCATGGCGGGCTGGAGCGAGTTCGACGCCCGCAACATCCTTCTCTTCCTGATGGTCGCCTTCGAGAACGTCCACGTGATGAACTGCCGGTCGGAGACGATCTCGGCCTTCCGGATCCCGCTTTCCAACAACTGGCCGCTGGTTGCTTCCATCGTCGCGGCGCAGGCGATCCATATCGGCGCCGCCTTCACGCCGGGACTGCGCGCGGTGCTGGATCTGGCACCGATTCCCTGGGAGCAATGGGCGATGCTGGTGCCGCTGGCGCTGTCCGTGCTGGCCGTCATGGAGATCGACAAGGCGTTGCGCGCCTGGCGGCAGAGGGCGCACCGGCCCGTACCGGCCTGACACGAGCAGTGGGCCACCTCGCCAAGTGCCCGGGATGGATTGTCAGGTGGCAGTCAGGCGGCGGCTTCGCGTCTCGGCGAGATAGGGGTTCTGGTCGCGGCTTGCCCGATAGGCGGCGGGATCGAGATCGGCGAGGATGATCGCCGCGTCGTGCTCGCCGGCCGAGGCGAGGACCAATCCGTCCGGCGCCGCGATCACCGACTGGCCCTGATAGGCGAAAGCGCCATCGCTGCCGCAATGATCGGCATAGACGACGAAAAGCTGGTTTTCGAAGGCGCGCACCGGCACGACGTTCTGCGCAATGAAGCGCGCGCCGTCGCTCTGCGGCAGGGCGGTCGGCACGAGAATCACGTCGGCGCCGCGCAGGGCAAGGTCGCGGCAGAGTTCGGGAAACTCGACGTCGAAGCAGACGAGGAGGCCGCAGCGCAGGCCGGCGATCTCGACGATGGGCGAGGGGGCATCGCCGGGCGTGAACAGGCCCTTCTCGTAGTCGCCATAGAGCATGCGCTTGGCGTAGAGCACCGGCGCAGAGCCCGGGGCAAGCAGCGCCGCGGCATTGTCGACGCCCTGCGGCGTTCGGACGGCGAGACCCATGACGATCGCGATGCCGAGCCGGTCCGCTGCCGTGTGCCACTCGGCAAGGCCGGTGTCGGTCGCCTCTGCCGTGTCGACGATCGCCTGCCCGGCGCCATAGCCGGTGGGCGCGAGTTCGGGCAGGACCACTAGGTCGGCACCGGCCGCGGCGGCGTCCTTGAGGCTGCGGTGGATCGCGGCGTGCCGTTCGGCCACTGCCGTCGTGCCGGCGTCCATCTGGATGGCTGCGACCTTCATTTGCCGTCTCCGTCCGACCATGCCCCGAGCAGGCGCGGCAGGTCGCCGAAGCGGGCGACGAGGCCGAAGACGACCACGGCGACCGCCACGAAGAGGATCGAGACCGAGGCCATGGTCGGCGTGTAGCCGTAGCGCAGGGCGTTGAAGATCTTGATCGGCACGGTCTCCAGGGTGAAGCCCACGGTCATGTAGGCGACGATGTACTCGTTCAGCGACAGGACGAAGGCGAACGCGAAGCCCGAGACAATGTATGGCGCGATCATCGGCAGGACGATCGTGGTCAGGATGGTCCGCTCGTCGGCACCCATGGTGCGGGCGGCCTCAGTCACCTCCCGGTCGATCGTCTGGAAGCCGAGCGAGATGGTCACCAGCGGCAGGCTGGTGAAGAAGATCGCATGGGACACCACCACCGTGTACCAGGCGCCGTACCCGCCCATGGTCGCCCAGAAGGACAGGGCGCCGAGCGCGGTGATCACCGGCGGAAGGACGAAGGGCGAGACGCCGAGCAGCTGCACGACACGGCCGATCACCGTCACGCGGCGCCACAGCGCATAGGCGATGGGCAGTGCGATGAGGACGGCGATGGTCGCCGCGCCCAGCGCAATCAGCACCGAGGTGGTCAGCGCGCCGCGCCAGCCCGCATCGGTGAAGATCTGGCCGTACCAGGCAAGCGAGAAGCCCTCGGGCGGAAAGGTCAGGCTGCGCTTCTCGCTGATCGAGACGCCGGCGATGACGACCAGAGGCGCCGCCATGAACAGGCCGACCGCGGCGAAGAACAGGCGCGTGAGGAGCGTGCCGGTCATGGGGTCCCTCCCTTGCGGCCCAGGGCGGTTGTCAGCAGGACGAGGGACAGGCTGGTGATCACGAGGAACACCGCCATCGCCGCCGCGAAGGGCATGTTCGACTGGTAGATCGCCTGGTCGGTGATGAGGACCGACAGGGTCCAGTGCTCCGGCCGGCCGAGAAGCTGCGGCAGGAGATAGGCGCCGAGGGCAAAGACGAAGACGATGATGAAGGTCGCGATCAGCGCCGCCCGGAGCGCCGGCAGGATCACCGTGAAAAAGGCGCGCAGCGGCGAGGCGCCAAGCGTGCGCGCAGCTTCGGCCAGCGACGGGTCGAGCCGCGAGAAGGAGGGGTAGAGCACCAGCACGGCGTAGGGAAAGGCCTGGTAGGTCATGCCGGCCACCACCGCGATGAAACCGGGTGTCCAGGCATCCGGCGTTTCCATCAGGCCGATGGCGACGAAGAGATTGGACAGGCCGGCGGTGCGGCTGAGCAGCGTCGACCAGGAAAAGCCGATGATCACCTCGGACAGGGACAGGACGGCCAGCATCGCCACCAGCCACGGCACCTGCCATTTTCGGCCAAGCTTCGTCAGGAGATAGGTGAATGGTGCGCCGACGATCAGGCAGAGCGCCGAGACCAGCGCAGAGAGGCCGAGCGAGAAGAGCAGGATCTCGCCGAAGAACAGGCTGAGGAAACGGGCATAGTTCGCCGTCGTCAGGACCGGCTGGTAGAAGCCGCCTGCCACCCGCTCGAACAGCGAGACGGCGATCATCAGGCCGAAGGGCACGACGAAGAAGGCGAGCAGCATCAGCGCCGGGAAGACCAGCGGCAGCTGATCGCGCCAGCCGCCGGCTGCCTTGTCGGGCGCGGCGGCGCTCATGCGGCGCCTCCGGCGGGAAAGACCACGATGGCGGCCGGATCGAGCGCCAGGGAGACCTTGTCGCCCACCGCCAGATCGTTGCGGCCAGCCGCCCGCTGCGCGACGATGCGCCCGGCGGCCGTTTCCAGATACACCTCGACCGCCGAGCCCATGTCGCGGACGAACTCCACTCTGGCAGGGAGGGACGCGGCACCCTCGCGCTCGACGCTGACGTCTTCCGGACGGATCGAGACTTCCGCGGTCGCGCAGCCCGGCGGCAGCGCCAGGCCCGGGATCGGTGCGTCGGCGATGGTCGCGCCGCCCTCGGCTGCATGCGCCGTCAGGAGGTTGGTCTGGCCGAGGAAGTCGGCGACGAACGCATTGACGGGGCGGCGATAGATGTCGATCGGCCGGTTCATCTGCTGGATGCGGCCGCCCTTCATGACGACGATGGTGTCGGCCATGGTCATGGCCTCGCGCTGGTCGTGGGTGACGACGATGGTGGTGATGCCGAGCCGCTCCTGCAGTTGCCGCAGTTCCACCTGCATGGCCTCGCGCAATTTGGCGTCGAGCGCCGACAGCGGCTCGTCGAGAAGGAAGAGTTTTGGCGAGACGGCGAGCGCCCGCGCGATGGCGACCCGCTGGCGCTGGCCGCCGGACAATTGCGCCACCGGCCGGTCGGCGACGCCGGGCAGGCGGACCAGATCCAGCAGTTCGGTGACGCGGGCGTCGCGCTCGGCGCGTCCCCGGCCGCGGATCTTCAGCGGATAGGCGATGTTGTCGCCGACCCTCAGATGGGGGAAGAGCGCCAGCGACTGGAACACCATGCCGAAGTCGCGCTGGTGGACGGGGCGGTCGTCGATGACGGTGCCGTCGAAGCGGATCGTGCCGCTGGTCGGCGTTTCCAGACCCGCGATCATGCGCATGAGCGTGGTCTTGCCGCAGCCGGACGGGCCGAGCAGGCAGACGAAGCTGCCGGCCGGAACCTCGAGCACCGCGTCGTCGACGGCCAGGACGGAGCCGTAGCGCTTGGTGATGTTGGCAAGTTCGAGTGCGCTCATCGGCTGTGCGGTTCCTGATGCGATGGGCCGGCCGCCCCGGAAGGAGGCGACCGGCAGACGTTGAAGGCTCGGCTCAGCCGACGATGAGTTCGGTCCATTTCTGGTTCAGCCAGTCGGACTTCTCGACATACAGATCGTAGCGCGGAACGATCGGGTCGATCTCGGAGGAGACCGCCGCGAATTCCTCATCGGTGAGGTCGAGGAGGTCGCGCTTGATCACCGGGGCCGTGCCGACCTTGCGGGCGAGCAGGCTCTGGATCTCCGGCTGGGTCATGTAGTCGATGAACTCATGGGCGATGTCGCCCTTCTCGGACGCCTTGGAGACGGCCCAGCAGCCGGAATCGGAGATGCCGCCTTCCTTCGGGAAGGTCGAGCGGACCGGGAAGCCGTCGGCCGCGGCCAGGCCCGTCACGTCGTGATAATACTGGCCCATCGGAATCTCGCCGGATTTCAGCGCCTGCTCGAACTGCGCCTCGTCCCGGTACCAGAGCTGGACGTTCGGCTTCACCTCGGCCAGCTTGTCCATCACCTGCAGGATGCCCTCCTCGGTGTCGAGGATGTCGGTGCCGTCGAAGAAGGTCCTGGCGGTGACTTCCAGGAGGAAGGAGTTCGAGACGAGGGCGAGCAGCCCCAGCTTCTCCTTGTTGGCCGGGTCCCAGAGCGCGGCCCAGCTATCGGGCGCCTCCGGATAGACATCCGTGTTGGTGACGAGATTGATGTACCAGGCGACGGCGCCGATGCCGGCGACCCGGCCGTCGGGATAGCTCACGACGAAGGGCGGCAGGACGTCGCCGGAGCGGGTGATCCTGTCCATGTCCAGCGGTTGCCAGAGCTCGGTCTGCAGACCCTTGCGCATGGCGACCTGCGACATCATCGAGACGTCGGCCGGCGCGACGCCGGCCCGGGCAGCCTGCTCGAGCTGCACCAGCCAGGCTTCGCCGGTCGGCTCGGCGACGCTCTCCACGGCGATGCCCGTCGCTTCGGTGAAGGCCGGGAAGATGTTGGTGTCGAAGGAATCCTTGAAGTAGCCGCCATAGACGCCGATTTTCAGGCTCTTGTCCTGGGCTCTGAGGATCGACGGCATGGCCAGCGTGGCGCCTGCGGCGCCGGCGGCGGCGAGCAGATGCCGCCGGGTCAGGATGAGAGGGGACTTCCGCGTCATGACTTGATCTCCTTGGTTGCACATGTCTGGCAGGTCAGCGGGCAGCGCCGGGACGGTTCGGCGTGAAATCCGCAAGGCTCAGCAGTTCGAACAGCATCTGCGCGCCGGCATGGGCGGTGTTGGTGGTGGCGTCGTATTGCGGGGCCACCTCCACCACGTCGCCGCCGATCATGTCGATGCCGGCGAGGCCGCGCAGGATCATCTGCACCTCGCGCGTGGTCAGGCCGCCGATCTCGGGCGTGCCGGTGCCCGGTGCGAAGGCCGGGTCGAGGCTGTCGATGTCGAAGGAGACATAGACCGGTCCGTCGCCGACGACGGCACGGGCCTGGGCGATCACCGCCTCGATGCCCATGCCGGGGATCTCCTCGGTATGGATGACGGTCATGCCGGATTCGAAGGAGAACTCCCACAGATATTCCGACGCGCCCCGGATGCCGATCTGGATGGTGCGTTCGGGATCGAGCACGCCGTCCAGCACCGCCTGGCGGAAGGGGCCGCCATGGTGGAACTTGCAGCCGTCGAAGGGGCCGGACGTGTCGCAATGGGCGTCGATGTGGATCATCCCGACTGGGCGGTCGGCGCAGAGCGCCCTGAGGATCGGCAGGGTGATCGAATGATCCCCGCCGACGAAGAGCGGCAGCACGCCGGCCTTGGCGATCGCCGCGGCGGTGCGCTCGATGTCCTCGTGCGAGGTGGCCAGATCGAAGCGGCTGCGGAAGGGCACGTCGCCGATATCCGCCACCTTCAGGCTGGCCGTCGGCATCGTCTTCAGGACGTGATTGTAGGGCCCGACACGCTCCATCGTGCGCAGGGCCCGCGGCCCGAAGCGCGAGCCGTTGCGATTGGTGACGCCGAGGTCCATCGGCACGCCGATCATCGCGACGTCGAGGCCCGACAGGTCCGGTGCGGACCAGTCGACCGCGCGCCAGGGCGCATCGAGCAGGGTCGGCACGCCGGCATAGGGGGCGACACGGGTACCCTTGGGGTCGAACAGCCGGTCGGCCACGGCCGCAAAGCCCTCGTCGTAGATCACACGCTCGTTGTCGCCGGCGAAACGCTGCCGCAGCGCCGCCAGTTTGCCGCTATCCATGAAGCTTCCTCGCTGGACGGTCTGGTTCGTGGGCGAAGGCGCCGGCCGAGAGGCCGAGACCAATCCGCCGGGCCATCTCGCGGATGCCGTCCGCATCCACATTGGCAAAGGCAATCCGCAGGTGACTTTCCTGGCCGGGGCCGAAGAAGCTGCCGGGCAGGACGAGGACCCCGAGTTCGCGGGTCAGGGCCTCGGCGACGGCCTCGGCCGGCCGGTCCGGAAAGGGATGGCGGACGTAGGCAAAATAGGCGCCGATCTGGTCCAGCGACCAGCCGGGCAGGGCCGCGAAGGCGTCACGGAAGATGACGGCCCGGCGGGCGATCTCGTCGCGGTTCGCGTCGCGCCAGCCGGCCAGTTCGCCGATCGCCCAGGGCAGCGCCGCCTGGGCCGGACGCGGCGCACAGATCTGGATGCAGTCGATGACCTTCTCCAGTTCGCCGATCAGGGTCTCGCCGGCGATCATCGCGCCGACCCGGTGGCCGGGAATGGCGTAGGATTTGGAGAAGGAATAGAGCGCGATCAGGTTTTCGCGCGCGTCCGTTCGGGCGAAAAGCGCATGCGGCCGGCCGAGAGCGGGGGCGAGGAAATCGCGGTAAGTCTCGTCGAGGACGAGATAAATGCCGCGCGCGACGCAAATCTCAAAGAGTTCTGCCAGACGCTCCGGTGGATAGACCGCGCCGGTCGGATTGTTCGGGCTGACCAGCACCAGCGCCCGACAGCGCTCGTCCAGCACCGCTTCCAGCCCGGCCACCGATGGCAGGAATCCGTCGGCCGCCTCGGTCTGGAGCGGCCTAGCCTCGATGCCGAGCATCTCCAGCGTCATCTTGTGATTGAAGTACCAGGGCGCCGGCAGGACGACGGCGTCGCCGCTGCGCGCGACGCTGAGCATGGCGGCGAAGAAGGCCTGGTTGCAGCCGCTGGTGATGGCGATACGGCCGGCGTGGACGGCAGCGCCGTAGCGTGCGGCCACATGGGCGGCATAGGCCTCGTGCAAAGCGCGGTCGCCGAGAATGTCGCCATAGCGGGCGCCGGACGAGGAGGCGGCCGCCTCGGCCAGCCGCACGGCGAATTCGGCCGGCGGGGCATGGTTCGGAACGGCCTGGCTGCAGTCGATCAGCGGGCCGTGGCTGCCGTCATAGGCCGCGATCCACCGGCCGGCGCGGGCGATGGGCGGCACGGTGACGGCCGACAGCAGCGGGTTGGGCACGGGCGCCGTCATGGGCTGCCCGGACAGTTGCCCGCCAGGGGCCAGGAATTGCAGCCTGCGCCCACAATTGCGGTGAGCAATACCTGAACGCTCACCGGCTACCGGCTCTTGCAGAACGGATCATGTTGCTTCTCCCCGCAGCCCTGGCAACCGACACACACCGCCGAGTCCCTGCTGCTCAATTGTTCATGTAGGGCGCATGCCCTTTTCCTCATCATGTGCCGCGCTGGACGGATGGTGGAATAACGGCCTATCAATTCAAACATTGATGTTCATCAAAGTGAATTGGCCGATCATGCGCGTTTCCGGAAGTGATCTTCGCCTGCTGCAGGTCTTCGATGCGGTCGTGCGCCATGGCGGCTTCGCGGCGGCAGCGGGTGACCTGAATGTCAGCCAGTCCACCATCTCCAACCACATGACGGCCCTGGAGGAGCGGCTCGGATTCGTCCTGTGCCAGCGCGGTCGCGGCGGTTTTCGCATGACCGAGAAGGGCCGGGCCGTCTGGGAGGCCGGGCGCCAGCTCGAAAAGGCGCTGCAGGATTTCTCCACCGACGTCGCTTCGGTGCGCGGCGAACTGCGCGGGGAACTGCGGATCGGCATCCTCGATGCCGTCGTCTCCGATCCGGCCAATCGACTGGCCGAGGTTATCGCCGCGTTCGGCCGCATTGCCCCGCAAGTCCGGCTGGTGATCGCCCAGGAGCGGCCGCAGGATCTGCAGCAGAAGGTGCTGGACGGGCTCTATCACTGCGCCATCGGCAGTTATCGCAACCGGATGGACGGCATCGTCTATGACCGGCTCCACGACGAGCGCCACAGCCTGTATTGCGGGCAGCTGCACGAGGCCTTCCAGGCGGACGACGCCGAACTCACCGACGCGCGTCTTGCGCGCATGCCCTTCGTCCATCGCGGCTACTGGCGCGACGAGGACACCCTGCGACAGCTCGACTGGCGAGTCGAGGCGACCGTCTTCCAGATCGAGCCCCAGCTCATCCTGATCCAGTCGGGTCGCTACATCGGCCTCCTGCCGAACCATTATGCGGCGGAGGGGGTCGCGGTCGGCACGTTGCGGGCGATCCGGCCGGACGAGATCGGCTATACCTGCGAGTTCGAACTGTTCTCGCCACGCAACCGGCGGCCGAGCGACGTGGCGGCGGCCTTCATCGAGACGGTGCGAACGGTCTGGCGGTCGGGACAGGACGCCTGATCGCGGGCCGTTCGTGAGGGGCGACCATACTCACCTGCGTTTCACCAGGGCTCCGAACTCATGTGACAGTAGGTGACGGATTGCGCGTCGGCTGATTCCATTGGGGCGGTTTGATTCGAGGAGCCGCCGCCAGGAACCTTTCTGCCGACGAATGGAGTTCGAAATCGCGCCTTCGGGTTCTCCTGGAATATTTCGCCGAGATTGAGGATCCGCGGGATGTCCGGCGGGTCTAC